>DATNBT010000222.1:0-12358 GCA_035571855.1 Vicinamibacterales bacterium | reverse complement strand
GCTGCATCGCGAGTTCGTCCAGATCAACGAAGCCGGCGTTCGCACCCAGCGAGCGGCCTTCATCGACGCGGTGATCGACGCGGACTTCGACATCCTCGACCTGACGTTCGACTCGCTGACGATCGATGTCTTCGGCGACGTGGGCGTGGCCGCGGGCGTGCAGCGCGGCCGCGCGTGGCTCGCGACCGGCGACGAGGCGACCGGCAGGACGGCGTTCACGGATGTCTTCGTGAAAGAGAACGGTCGCTGGCTGCTGCGCCTCGCGACGTCAGCCGATCTGGCTTAGCTCCACGTCTTGCGCGCGACGTCGACGACGAGCTGCAGCTTCCTCCACTGATCGTCCATGGACAGCAGGTTGCCGGCGGCAATCGACGCGAAGCCGCATTGCGGACTGAGCGCGAGGTGCTCGAGCGGCATGTACTTCGCCGCCTCGTCGATCCGCCGGCGGATATCGTCCGCGCGCTCGATCGCCGGTTCCTTCGTCGTAATCAGCCCGAGGACGACGTCCTTGCCGCGCGGCACGAATCGCAGCGGCTCGAACGTGCCCGACCGCGCCGTGTCGTACTCGAGCAGGAAGCGATCGACGTCGAGCCGCTCGAACAGCCGCTGGGCGATCGCGTCGTAGCCGCCTTCGGTGTACCAGCGGCTCCGGCTGTTGCCGCGACAGATGTGGACGGCCATCGTCACGCCGGGGCGCGAGAGGCCGCTGAACGTCGCGTTGTCGCCGTCGATCGCCGCGTCGAACTCGGCGTCGGGATCGGTGCCCGACATCTTCATCGCCCGGCGATGTTCCGGATCCAGATAGTGCGAGTAGAACGGCGCATCGAGCTGGATGTAGGTGACGCCCTGCGCGATCAGCCACTCGATCTCGTCGCGGACGATCGCCACCAGATCCGCGAGCAGCGTGTCGCGGTTGCGGTAGAAGCGATCCGTGACGCCGGGCCTGAATCCCGTCGGCACGAAGTTCGACGGCGCGGGGATCGTGACCTTGAAGGCGCTCGCGCTCCGCTGTTCGCCGGCCAGCGCCTTCATGAACGGCACTTCGTGCTGCGTCAGCTTCTCGCGCTTGTGCAGCCGTCCGCCGACGATCTTCGCCGTCGTCTGCTCGCGGCCGCCGCCGGGACCGTGCCATTCGAGCATGACGCTGTCGGTCAGGAAGCCGTCGACGGCGTCGGCCATCCCGGTGAGCCACGAGTAGCGGCGCATCTCGCCGTCGGCGAGGATATCCAGCCCGATGTCGCGCTGCCGCGCGACGGCCGCGCGGATCGCCTCGTCCTCGCGCGCCCGAAGCGCCGCGGGATCGAGCCGCCCCCCGGCGCAGGCCGCGCGTGCGGCGAGAAGTTCGGGTGGACGCAGGAGGCTGCCGACCTGTTCAGCACGGAGTCGCATGGCTGGGGTGAGAGATAATAACGCGCTCCTTATGAAGCGTCATCCGATCTGGATCATCCTGTTCACGATTCTGATAGACACGCTGGGCATCGGCATCCTCGGTCCGATCCTTCCGCAGATTCTGGGAAATCCGAACTCGCCGAACTACATCCTCGGCGCCGCCACCGACGTGCGGCAGGGCTACGTCACGTTCGGCTTTCTCGTCGCCGTCTATCCGATCATGCAGTTCTTCGCGACGCCGATCCTGGGACAGCTGTCGGACCGCTACGGCCGCAAGCCGGTGCTGGCGCTGTCGCTCGGAGGCACGTCGCTCGGCTACGCGCTCTTCGCGACGGGCATCGTCATCAAGAACATCCCGCTGCTGTTTCTCGCGCGCGCGCTCGACGGCATCACCGGCGGCAACCTGTCGGTCGCGCAGGCCTCGATCGCGGACGTGACGAAGCCGGAAGACCGCACGAAGAACTTCGGCCTGATCGGCGCCGCCTTCGGCATCGGCTTCATCGTCGGCCCGTTTCTCGGCGGCGTGCTGGCGGATCGGTCGGTCCTGTCGTGGTTCAGCGCGTCGACGCCGTTCTGGTTCGCGGCGCTGCTCGCGGCCGCGAACACGACGCAGGTGCTGGTGCAGTTCGAAGAGACGAACCGGCACATCCGTGATTTCCCGGTGCAGTTCTTCAAGGGCGCGAAGAACATCGCCCGCGCCTACGCGATGCCAGAGCTCCGCACGATCTTCCTGACGTCGTTCTTCTTCAACGCCGGCTTCGGGTTCTTCATCTCGTTCTTCGGCCTGTTTCTGATCGCCAGGTTCAACTTCAACGAGGCGAAGATCGGCAACTTCTTCGCCTGGATCGGCATGTGCGCGATCTTCACGCAGATCTTCACCACGCGGAAGGTCGCGGCGCGGTTCAACGAGCCGCAGGTGCTGAAGATCTCGCTGCTGGGCGTGTCGTGCGTGATGTTCGCGTATCTGCTGGCCCCGACGCCGCTCTGGCTGTTCCTGATCGCGCCGATCAGCTCGACGTTCAACGGCCTGTCGCTCGCCAACATGGGCGGCCTGCTCAGCCGCTCGGTCGCGCCGCAGGTGCAGGGGGAAATCCTCGGCATCGGCTCGAGCATCGCCGCGCTCGCGAACTCGATCCCGCCGCTGCTCGGCGGCTTCTTCGCCGCGGGCTTCGCGCCCTCGGCGCCGGTCTTCGCCGCGGGGCTGACGATGATGCTGGCGTGGGCGATCTTTACGGTGCTGTTCCGGCCGGTGCCGGTTTCTGCCCGGGTAGCGTGATGTTCGCGCGCTTCAGGAGCATGTCGAATCCGGCCTTGTCGATCGCCTTCGAATAGGCTTCCTCGGGCGCGACGAGTTTCTTCGAGACGAGATCCATCAGCGCGTCGTTGAGCGACACCATGCCGGCGCCCTTGCCGACCTGCATGATCGACGGAATCTGAAACGTCTTGCCCTCGCGGATCAGATTGGCGACCGGTTGCGTGCAGATCAGCACCTCGAGCGCCGCGACGCGCCCGCCGCCGATTTTCTTGCAGAGGTTCTGCGCGATGACGCCCTTCAGCGACTCCGACAGCATGATCCGGATCTGCGCCTGGCGATCGGCCGGAAACTGATCGATGACGCGATCGACCGTCGACGCGGCCGTCGTCGTATGCAGCGTGCCGAACACCAGGTGCCCGGTCTCGGCGGTCTCGATGGCGATGGCGACCGTCTCGAGATCCCGCATCTCGCCGACGAGGACGATGTCGGGATCCTCGCGCAGGGCGGCGCGCAGCGCGTCCTTGAACGACTTGGTGTGCGTCCGCACCTCGCGCTGATTGATCAGGCACTTCTTGTTCTCGTGCACGAACTCGATCGGATCCTCGATCGTGATCAGGTGATCTTCGCGGTTGCGGTTGATGTAGTCGATCATCGCGCAGAGCGTCGTCGACTTGCCGGACCCGGTCGGGCCGGTGACGAGGACGAGCCCCTTGTTCAGGTGGCACAGCTGCAGGATCGCCGGCGAGAGCCCGAGCTGTTCCGACGTCAGGATCTTCGCGGGGATCACGCGGAAGACGGCGCCGGGACCCTTGCGATCGAAGAACGCGTTGGCGCGGAAGCGGCCCAGGCCGTTGATCTCGTAGGCGAAGTCGGTGTCGCGCCGCTCGGTGAATTCCTTGCGGTTGGCTTCCGGCATGATCGGGGCGAGCAGCTGCACCAGATCGTCCGGCGTCAGCGCCGCGGCGGCCGGATCGAGCGCCCGCATGCTTCCGTCCTTGCGGATGATCGGCGGGGAGCCGACGCACAGATGCAGGTCGGACGAACCGGCCTCCACCATCCCATGGAACAACCTGTCAATCTGCGGCGCTTCGCTCACGGTTCGGGGACCTCGCTGATGTCGACGATGTGTGCGGCGTTGACGAGGAACGTCAGGCCGCCGGTTTCGAGATATCGGAATGTTTCGGGCTGCCGCGCCCAGTCGCTCAGCCGATCGCGGCCGGCGGGCTGGTAGACACGCACGGCGCCGCTGATGCGCTCGCCGGTGGACAGCAGCACCGACACGAACCTTCGCGTCGCGACGCTGTAGCCCGGCTCGTGCTCGGCTTCGTTGTCGGCGAGCGCGACGAGGACGGCGTGCGCGCGGTTGTAGAGCACCGTGCGCGAGCCGTTGTCCTCCTGGACTTCGAACGGGAAGAAGCCCGGGCCCGCGTTGAGCAGGTCGCTGACCAGCTCGGGTCCGCCATGACGCGTGCTCTGGCCCGCGGTGAAGAGGCAGCCGCGCGTGGACCGGCCGCTGCTGAGCGTCACCGTCGCGTCGACGCGCCGCTTTTCGAACCGGTATTCGGATGGCGTGGGCTGTGAAGACACGTCGAAGTGTTATCGGTTGCGCGCGCCGTTCTCCGTGCATGCCGCTACCCGGAACTGCGCACGAGCAATCTGTGACAGACTGATGAGGTGACTCTCGATCGCGATCCCGGGCTGGCCCGCTACGCCGAACTCGCCGTGAAAGTAGGACTGAATCTGAGGGCCGGGCAGCGGCTGCTGATCATCGGGCCCATCGCGAGCGGCGGCGTGTCGCTCGAGGCCGCGCCGCTCGTGCGGCAGATTGCCGCGGCCGCGTACGCGGCCGGCGCGTCGCTCGTGGAGACGATCTGGGGCGACGAAGCAATCCAGATGACGCGTTTCAGGCGGGCGCCGCGCGATTCGTTCGGCGAGTTCTCGAACTGGCTGGGCAAGGCGCTGCACGACCACGCCGAGGCCGGCCAGGCGATCATCTCCGTCTACGCGAACGATCCGGATCAACTGAAGGACGAACCGCCGGAGCTGGTCAGCGCGGTGCAGCAGGCGGCGTCGAAGGCTGCCCGTCCCTTCCGCGAGCTGATCTCGCGCAATCAGACCAACTGGACGGTCGTCGCCGCCGCCGGAACAGGCTGGGCCGCGCGCGTGTTTCCGGGAGTGCCGCCGGCGGAGCAGACGGCGCGCCTGTGGGACGCGATCGGCAAACTCGTACGCCTCGATCGCCCCGACCCGGTCGCCGCGTGGGAAGAACATCTCGCCGCGCTCGCGCGCCGCAGGGATTTTCTGAACGGGAAGCGATACGGCGCGCTCCGTTACAAAGGGCCCGGCACGGACTTCACGCTCGGCCTTGCGGACCATCACGTGTGGGTCGCCGGCCGATCCGAAAGCCGCAGCGGCATCACGTTCGCGCCGAACCTGCCGACGGAAGAAGTGTTCTCGATGCCGCACAAGGACCGCGTCGACGGCGTCGTCCGGTCCTCGAAGCCGCTCAGCTACGGCGGCACGGTGATCGAGAACTTCACGCTGACGTTCGAGAAGGGGCGCGTGATCAAGGTCACGGCCGATCGCGGACAGGAGGTGCTGCAGCGGCTCGTCGACACCGACGCGGGCGCCGCCCGCCTCGGCGAGGTCGCGCTCGTGCCGCACAGCTCGCCGGTGTCGCAGTCGGGGCTGCTGTTCTACAACACGCTGTTCGACGAGAACGCCGCGAGCCACGTCGCCCTCGGCTCCGCGTACAAGTTCACGATGGGCGGCGGCGAGACGATGAGCGAAGACGCGTTCGAGAAAGCCGGCGGCAACCGCAGCGGCGTCCATGTCGATTTCATGATCGGATCGGGCGAGCTCGACATCGACGGCGTGATGGCGGACGGATCGACCGAGCCTCTCATGCGGCGGGGAGAATGGGCCCAGCAGCTGTAGCGCGGGACCTTCAGGTCCCGCTCAACGGCCCGAGCGGGATCGGCCCGCTCGATCGCGGATCGCCCGTAAGAATTCTCCGCAGATATCCCGCCTGACCGAGATGGAATCCCGCGTGCGCCACCAGGTGCACGAGGAATGTTCCCGTCCTGAACTTCGTCCCCATGACCGCTTCCGGAAAATCCGCGTCCAGCGCGGCGTCCGGCAGTTCCGGCAGCACCTTGCGCACGACGTCGATCGCCGCGTCGAGCTCCGCGTAGATGTTCTCGCGCGGACCCGAACGCTGCCCGAACTCGAGCTCGCGATTGCGCACGTAGCCGGTGTGTCCGAGGACCGAGCCGATGAAGTACTGAAGATTGCCGGACAGATGGAGCGCGAGGTTGCCGGCCGAGTTGCTGACGCCCGGCATCGCCGACCAGACGCTCTCGTCGTCGGGGAAGAGCGCGATCTCGCGCTTGAATCCTTCGAGCTCGCGAACGAGGCTCAGCGAGAAATCAGCGGCTGTACGGCTCACTGCCGGTCTTGATGAACGTGCCCGCGCGCATTTCGGCCATCGCCTGGCGCAGCTCGGCTTCCGTGTTCATCACGATCGGGCCGTACCACGCGACGGGTTCTTCAATCGGCTTGCCGGACACGAGAAGAAAGCGGATGCCGTGCTCGCCGGCCTGGACCGTGACCTCGTCGCCGCGATCGAACAGCAGCAGCGATCGATTGGCGACGTCGTCGGCGTTGACCGAGGCGGCGGCGCTCATGTTGTCGGTCTTGACGGCCTTCGGCTCCGACGCGTTCCGGAACGTGCCCGATCCCGCGAAGACGTACGCGAACGCGTGACGCGTCGTCTCGACCGGCAGCGTCTTGCGCTTGCCCGGCGGCACCGAGACGTCGATGTAGATCGGCTCGGCCGCGATGCCGTCCACCGGACCGCTCGTGCCCCAGAAGCTGCCGCACACAATCCGGACGCTCGTGCCGTCGTCGTCGGTGACGACCGGAACGTCCTTGCCCTGCACGTCCTGATAGCGGGGCGCCGTCATCTTGAGCGACGAGGGGAGATTGGCCCAGAGCTGAAACCCGTGCATGCGTCCCTGCGTGTCGCCCTTCGGCATCTCCTGGTGGATGATGCCGCTGCCCGCGGTCATCCACTGCACGTCGCCGCCGGCCAGCGTCCCGCGATTGCCGAGGCTGTCGCCGTGTTCGACGGAACCGGCGAGGACGTAGGTGATGGTTTCGATGCCGCGGTGCGGATGCCAGGGGAAGCCTGCGAGATATTCGTCGGGGTTGTCGTTGCGGAAGTCGTCGAACAGGAGGAACGGATCAAACTCTTTCGGGTCGCCGAAGCCGAAGCCGCGCCGCAGATGGACGCCGGCGCCTTCGAGCGTGGGCCGCGGCTGGATGACGCGTTTGATGGGCCTGATCGACATTTCCTGAGTATACTCCCGCCATGAAAAAGAGCCTGAACGCCCGCCTTCTGCTCGCCTCTGGCATGGCGGCCGCGCTGTCGGTCGCGTTCGTGCACGCGCAGTTCGGCAACGCGCCGAGCAAGCTCAACACGGTGAAGCTCGCGGCCGATCTCTACGTGATCCACAACGCGTTCGTGCCCGGCAACACGACCGCGCTCGTCACGAACGAAGGCGTCATTCTCGTCGACGACAAGTTCGAGGTCGACTTCGCGAACATCGTCGCCGAGGTGAAGAAGATCACGCCGCAGCCGATCAAGTACGTGATCAACACGCACCACCACGGGGATCACAGCGGGAGCAACGCGAAGATGGCGGCGCTCGGGGCGCAGCTCGTCGCCTCGGAGCAGGCGCGCGAGAACATGGTGGACGCGAAGCAGCCCGGTCAGCCGGCCATCACGTTCGACGGCACCGCGCAGCTGCATCTCGGCGGCAAGGAGGTCCGGCTGTACCACTTCGGCCGCTCGCACACCAACGGCGACGTCGTCGTCCTGTTCCCCGCGCAGCGGACGCTTGCGGCCGGCGACATGTTCACGTTCGGCGACGACGTGCCGGAGCTGATTGATTATTCGGGCGGCGGCAGCGCGAAGGAGTGGACGTCCACGCTCGATCACGCGCTCCAGCTGGACTTCGAGACCGTCGTGCCGGGTCACGGCAATGTCACGAACAAAGCAGAAATGCGTAAGTTCCGCGACAGCACGCTGCGCTTCAAGAACCGCGTGCACGAACTGGTCGTCGCGAAAAAGACACGCGCGGAGATCGAGAAGGCGATGCGCGCGGAGTTCCACTGGGCTGATCTCCACGTACAAAGAAGCCTTGATGGAGCCATTGCAGAGATGCAGTAGGAAGTTAGAAGTAAGAAGTTAGAACTTAGAAGTATTGCTAACTTCTTAGTTCTCGCTTCTAAGTTCGAAACACGCACATCGATTCGGGCGGCGTATGGATCGATGTGAGCGAACTCTTCATCAAGCGCCCCATCGCGACGAGCCTCATCATGCTCGGCATCGCGGTGTTCGGCGTCATTGCCTACCGCGCCCTTCCGGTCTCCGATCTCCCCAACGTTGACTTTCCGACGCTGAACGTCAGCGCCGGACTGCCCGGCGGCGATCCGGCGACGATGTCGTCGGCCGTGGCAAGCCCGCTCGAGCGCCAGTTCACGACGATCGCCGGCGTGGACGAAATGAGCTCGTCGAGCTCCACCGGCAGCAGCAACGTCACGCTGCAGTTCAGCCTCGATCGCGACATCGACAGCGCCGCCGTGGACGTCCAGACGGCGATCTCCGCCGTCATGCCGCTGCTGCCGGCGGGCATGCCCGCGCCTCCTTCGTTCCGGAAGTTCAATCCGGCGGACCAGCCGGTGATGTACCTCGGCATGACGTCGAACACGCTGCCGATGTCGCAGCTCGACGACTACGCCGAGACGCTGGTCGCTCCGCGCATTTCGATGGTGAACGGCGTGTCGCAGGTGCAGGTGCAGGGCGCGCAGAAGTACGCGGTGCGCGTGCAGGTCGACCCGGAGAAGCTGCGCAACGAGGGCGTCGGCCTCAATCAGGTCAGCCAGGCGCTGCAGAACTGGAACGTCAACCTGCCGACGGGACAGCTGTTCGGATCGAACGAGACCTACAACATCCAGACGGGCGGCCAGTTGTTCAACGCCACCGCGTTCCGTCCGCTCATCGTCGGCTACAACAAGGGCGCGCCGCTGCGGCTCTCGCAGGTCGCCAACGTGATCGACGACGTGGAGGACAACCACAACGCGTCGTGGCTCTACACGAAGAACGAGTCGCAGCGCTCGATCAGCCTGTCGATCATGCGCCAGCCCGGCAGCAACACGATCGACGTGACCGACGCGATCCGCGCGCTCCTGCCGACGTTCCGCGAGTCGCTGCCGCCGTCGGTGCATCTCGCCGTCCGCGGCGACCGCTCGCGCAACATCCGCGAGGCCTTCAGCGACATCCAGATCACGATGCTCGTCACGCTGGTGCTGGTCGTCTTCGTGATCTTCGCGTTCCTCCACAGCGGATCGGCCACGCTGATCCCCGCGCTCGCGCTGCCGTTCTCGATCCTCGGCACGTTCGCCGTCATGCAGATGCTGGACTTCACGCTCGACAACCTGTCGATGATGGCGCTGATCCTCTCGATCGGCTTCGTCGTGGACGACGCGATCGTGATGCTCGAGAACATCGTCCGCCACGTCGAGAAGGGCGAGCAGGCGATGGACGCCGCCCTCAGGGGATCGAAGGAGATCGGCTTCACGATCGTCTCGATGACGGTGTCGCTGGCCGCCGTCTTCATCCCGATTCTCTTCATGGGCGGCATCCTCGGCCGGCTGTTCCGCGAGTTCGCGATCACGATCACGTCGGCGATTCTCATCTCGGGCATCGTGTCGGTGACGCTGACGCCGATGCTCTGCAGCCGGTTTCTGAACGCCGCCGCGATCCACGGCAAGGGACGCTTCGCGAAATTCATGGAGCGCGTCTTCGACCTGATGTTCAAAGGCTACGAATGGAGCCTCGGCGTCGTCCTCAGGTACCGGCCGGTCATGCTCGTCGTGTTCTTCGGCGTGCTCGCGGGGACGGTCGCGATGTTCGTGATCGTGCCGAAAGGCTTCATTCCGGATCAGGACAACGACACGCTGAATATCAACCTGCGCGCGCAGCAGGGCACCTCGTACTACGAGATGGTCGAGGACGCGAAGAAGGTGGCGGATCTGGTGCGGAACAACCCGAACGTCGACACGTTCTTCGTCAGCACGGGCGGCAATTTCGGCTCGATGAACACGGCGAGGCTCAACGTGCAGCTGAAGCCGCGGCGCCAGCGCAAGCTGAGCGCCGCGCAGATCGCCCAGCAGCTGCGCCCGCAGCTGTCGCGGTTTCCCGGCTTCCAGGCGTTCATCAACCTTCCGCCCGCGATTCAGATCGGCGGACGCCAGTCGAACAGCGCCTACACGCTGACCGTCGAGAGCGCCGACACCGCGAACCTGTACGGGTGGGCCAAGCGCCTCGAAGACCAGATCCTCACGCTGCCGGAAGTCCAGGACGTCAGCGACGACATGGAGATGAAGAGCCCGCGCGTCAACCTCGTCGTCGATCGCGACGCCGCGGCGGCGGTCGGCCTCACCGCCAACGACATCGAGAGCTCGCTGTACGACGGCCTGGGGCCGCAATGGGCGTCGACGATCTACGGCGACAAGGCGCAGTACAAGGTGCTGCTGGAGCTCGATCCGAAGTACCAGGAGCAGGTGGACGCGCTGCCGAAGATCTCGTTCAAGGCGGCGGACGGCGCGCTCGTGCCGCTCGAGTCCGTCGTGAAATTCCAGGAGACCGTCGGGCCGCAGACGGTGAACCACGCCGGCGAGCTGCCCGCGGTGTCGATTTCATTCGGCCTGCGGCCGGGCGTCGCGCTCGGCAACGCGGTCGATCACATTCAGCGCGTGGCGAAGCAGGCGCTGCCGGCGACGGTGACGACCGAGTTCCAGGGCTCGGCGAAGGTGTTTCAGGCCTCGCTCCAGAATCTCGGCCTGCTGCTCGTCATCGCCATCGGCGTTGTCTACATCGTCCTCGGGATGCTGTACGAGAGCTACATTCATCCGCTCACGATTCTGTCGGGCCTGCCGTCGGCGGGGCTCGGCGCGCTGGTGACGCTGTGGCTGTTCGGCAACGAGCTCAACATCTATTCGTTCGTCGGGCTGGTCATGCTCATCGGCATCGTGAAGAAGAACGCGATCATGCAGATCGACTTCGCGCTCGAGGCCGAGCGTCATCATGGCAAGACGCCGGCCGAAGCCATCTACGAGGGCTGCCTGATCCGTTTCCGCCCGATCATGATGACGACGATGGCGGCATTGCTGGGCGCCGTGCCGATCGCGCTCGGCTTCGGCGCGGGTGGAGAAGCGCGCCGTCCGCTCGGCCTCGCGGTCGTCGGCGGGCTGATCGTGTCGCAGCTCATCACGCTGTACCTGACGCCCGTCGTCTACACCTACATGGCCGCGATTTCCGGCCTAGCGCGGCGGGCACGCTCGCTGCAAGTGAGGACGGCGTGATGTAATCGATGCAGGGTCCGTGAATATCTCAGCCGTTTTCATCCGACGTCCGATCGCGACGAGCCTGATCATGCTCGGTATCGCGGTCTTCGGCATCCTCGCGTATCGCGCGCTTCCAGTCAGCGACTTACCAAACGCGGATTTCCCGACGCTGAACGTCAGCGCCGGCCTCCCCGGCGGCGACCCGGCGACGATGGCGTCCGCGGTGGCGAGCCCGCTCGAACGTCAGTTCACGACGATTGCGGGCGTGGACGAGATGAGCTCGTCGAGCGCGACCGGCAGCACCAATGTCACGCTGCAGTTCGATCTCGGCCGCGACATCGACAGCGCCGCCGTCGACGTGCAGACCGCCATCGCCGCGGTCATGCCGCTGCTGCCGGCCGGCATGACGTCGCCTCCCGCGTTCCGCAAGTTCAATCCCGCCGATCGGCCGGTGATGTATCTCGGCCTGACCTCCGACACGCTGCCGATGTACGTCCTCGACGACTACGCGGAGACGCTCATCGCCCCGCGGATCTCGATGATCGACGGCGTGTCGCAGGTGCAGGTGCAGGGCGCGCAGAAGTACGCGGTGCGCGTGCAGGTCGATCCCGACAAGCTGCGCAACGAGGGCGTCGGCCTCAATCAGGTCAACCAGGCCCTGCAGAACTGGAACGTCAATTTGCCGACCGGCCAGCTGTTCGGCCCGCACTCGACGTTCAACATCAAGGCGGGCGGCCAGCTGATGAACGCGGAGGCGTTCAAGCCGGTCGTCGTCACGTATCGCCGCGGGGCGCCGGTGCGCCTCTCCGAAGTGGCCAACGTCATCGACAGCGTCGAGAACGTCTACAACGGCAACTGGTTCTACACCAAGGACGCCGCCGGCAACGTCGACATCCAGAAGTCGATCATGCTGCAGGTGATGCGCCAGCCGGGCACCAACACGATCGAGGTGACCGACGCCGTGCGCAAGCTGCTGCCGTCGTTCGAGTCGCAGCTGCCGCCCGCGGCGCACCTCACGCCGCGGCAGGATCACTCGCGGACGATCCGCGAAGCCTTCTCCGACATCCAGCTGACCATGCTCGTCACGCTGCTGCTCGTCGTCGGCGTGATCTTCCTCTTCCTCCACAACGCGTCGGCGACGCTCATTCCGGCGCTCGCGCTCCCGTTCTCGATCCTCGGCACGTTCGCCGTCATGCAGGTGCTGCACTTCAGCCTGAACAACCTGTCGATGATGGCGCTGATCCTCTCCATCGGCTTCGTCGTCGACGATGCGATCGTGATGCTCGAGAACATCGTGCGCCA
>DATNBT010000221.1:0-6693 GCA_035571855.1 Vicinamibacterales bacterium | reverse complement strand
CCTGCTGATTCGCAGCTTCACCTCGCTGATGGCCGTCGATCCCGGCTTCAGGACGGAGAACTCCATTTCATTCGCGCTGAGCCTCCCTGCGGCCAAGTACCGCACACCGGAACTGCAATCGGCATTCATGAGCAGGGTGATGGAGCGGATGCATGCCCTTGCCGGCGTGCAGGCCGCCGGCGCGGGCTTCGGCATGCCGCTCACGAGTTTCGGATTCGACCTTTCGTTCGAGATCGCCGGACGGCCGCCGGTGAAGCCGGCCGACCAGCCGGACGCGGAAATTCGCGTCGCGACGCCGGACTATTTCCCGACGATGGGAATCCGGATCGTCAAAGGACGCGGTTTCACGGACATGGATCGCGCGGGCGGCGCGAAAGTCATGCTCCTCACGGAGACCGCCGCGAAGAAATTTTTTCCGGGCGAAGACCCGATCGGCAAGCACGTGACGTTCGGCAGCGCGCCGCGCGGCGGCGCCAAGCTCGAAGGCGACATCGTCGGGATCGTCGCCGACGTGAAGCAGTCGTCGCTCGCCAACGCGACGCTCCCGCAGTTCTGGGCGCCGTACGATCAGTGGCCGATGTCGAACATGAACGTCGTGCTGCACACGACGCGCGATCCGCAGGCCGTCGTCGCCGATGCGCGCGCGGCGATCAAGCAGCTCGACCCCGACCTCGCCGTCGCGCAAGTGAAGACGCTCGACGCAGTCCTTGCCGACTCGGTCGCGCAGCCGCGCTTCTACATGGTGCTGCTCACCGTGTTCGCGCTCGTGGCGATCGCGCTCTCGGCGATCGGGATCTACGGCGTGGTGGCGTACCTCGTCGGCCAGCGCGCGAAGGAACTCGGGATACGAATCGCGCTCGGTGCGACGCCATCACGCGTGGTGGCAATGGTGGTGCGCGAGGGCGTGTCGATGGTCGCCGTCGGCGTCGGCGTCGGGCTCGCGGGCGCGCTCGCGCTCACGCAGCTGATGGGCGCCCTGCTGTTCGGCGTGAAGGCGACCGATCCGCTCACCTACGCGGCCGTTACGATAACGCTCGGCGTGGTCGCGCTGGTCGCGTCGTCGGTGCCCGCGTCGCGCGCCGCGCACGTCGATCCTGCCATCGCGATGCGCGCGGACTGACTACGCCGCGAGCCACGCGATCGCCTGCTGGATCGCGTCGGTCGTCGGCGCGTGACCGCCGTTGTAGCGCAGGTAGTCGACCGTGTATCCCTCGCTGACCAGGTTGGCGCTCAGCACGTCGCCCGTCTCCGTGATGTCGACCGTGACGTCGTCGATTCCCTGGGCGAGGAAGAACTTTGGCTTGCCGACGGGCGTCGTTCCGGGGACGAAGGCCGCCGAGAACGAGATCGCGTGTGAGAAGAAGTCGCCGTTCGCGCGCGCGACGGCGATCGCGTAGCCGCCGCCTTCGGAGTATCCCTCCACCGCGATGCGCGTCGGGTCGACGTTCAGGACCTTGAACGTGGCCGACAGCGCCGAATTCATGAAGTCGACGTCGGGGCCGAATGATCCGTTGGCGAACGCATCCCACGTCGTCGTGGCCGAATCGATCGCGAGCAGGGCGATTCCCGCGGCGTCCGCGTAAGGCCGGAAGAGCGACACCGCGGCGAACGCCGTTTCGTTCTCCGCGTGAAACATCAGTACGAGCGGCGTGGGCGTGGACGCCTGGTACCCCGACGGCACGTAGAGGAAGGCCTCTTCAAACTGGCCGGACACGGGCACGGAGAGGCCCGTCGCCACGGTGCCGGTGGGCGCCGCGACGATCGCGGTCACGATCGGGTCCACATCCTGGGGCGGCCCGTCGACCGGTTTGAGCTTCAGGCACGCGGAAAGCATTGTCGTCCCGATGCCCGCGATTCCCGCGCTGATCATGTCGCGCCGCGAGATCAAGTATGTGCCTGGCTTCACGCCGCCCTCGACAGGTGGATGTGCTATTCCAATACCCCGGCTGCAGCAACCATGTTACACCGTTGCCACTTCCCGCAATTCCTGCCAACGTCATGCACGGCCAGAAGCGCCTTTTTCGCGCGCTGCCGCCTGCAGGCCACCATCATCGCTGAAAGAGGACTGAGATGAAGCGTCGTACCGTCAAGTTGGGCCTCGCCCTTGCCCTCGTATTTGCCGCGATTCCGGCCCGCCCGGTGTTCGCGCAGGGCGACCCGGCCGCGCTGAAGCCCGGCCGCGACCCCAAGCAGGCGATCGACGAGGAGTACACGAAGAAAATCAAGGAATACACCACCGAGCCGTTCTTCCTTTCGCCGCTCGTGGACTACATGCCGGCGTCGAAGACGGTTCCGACGCCCACGGCCACGCTCGGCGACATCGCGGGCGCCCCCACCAAGCTGCCCTACTCGAAGGAAGTCTACGAGTATATGCGGCTGCTCGCGAAGTCGTCGCCGCGCGTGAAGGTGTTCTCCATCGGCACGACCGAGGAAGGGCGCGAGATGATCGCCGTCGCCGTCGCGTCCGAGGCGCTGATCGCGAAGCTCGACGTGAACAAGGCCGCGCTCGCGAAGCTCGCCGATCCGCGGACGATAAATTTCAATGACGCGGAAGCCGACAAAATCGCCGCGACGGCCGCCCCGGTGTATTACATCACGGGCACGATCCACTCCACCGAAGCCGGCGCGCCGACCGCCCTCATGGAGCTCGCGTATCGGCTCGCCGTGGACGAGAGCCCGTACATCAAGAACATCCGCGATCACGTCATCACGCTGATCACGCCGATCGTCGAGGTGGACGGGCGCGATCGCACGGTGGATTTGTTCAACTGGCACGTCAAGCATCCGAATGAAGTGGCGCCGAGCCTCGTGTACTGGGGGCATTATGTGGCGCACGACAACAATCGCGACGCGATGGGCATGACGCTCAAGCTCACGCAGAACGTGCTCAACACGTACGTCGGCTGGAAGGCGACGGTGCTGCACGACCTGCACGAGTCCGAAGCGTTCCTGTACGACAACACCATCGGCGACGGCCCCTACAACGCGTGGCTCGATCCGCTGCTCACCAACGAGTGGCAGATGATCGGCTGGAACAACGTCCAGGAGATGACGCGGTTCGGCATGCCGGGCGTGTACGCGCACGGCGACTTCGACACGTGGTCGCCCGGTTACCTGATGTTCATCGCCGCGACGCACAACGGCATCAGCCGCCTCTACGAGACGTTCGGCAACGGCGGCACCGCGGAAACCGTGGACCGCACGCTCTCGCCGGCGGAAACGGAACGGACATGGTTCAAGCAGAACCCGCCGATTCCGCACGTGAAGTGGTCGCTGCGCAACAACAACAACTACGAGCAGACGGGCCTTCTCGTCTCGCTCGCGTACGTCGCGAACAACCGGCACTTGTTCCTCGAGAATTTCTACGAGAAGAGCAAGCGCTCGATCATGAAGCCGAAGGTCGAGGGTCCGGCCGCGTACGTGTTCAGCGCGAACGATCCGCGGCTCGGCTCGCAGGCGGATCTCCTGCGCGTGCTGCAGAAGCAGGCCGTGGAAATTTCACGGGCGACGGCGCCGTTCAGCGTCACGATGCCCGTGAAGCGCGCGGCGGGCGGCGGCGGTCGCAGTGGCCGCGGTGCGGGGGCGCCCGAAGGTGGCGCTCCGACAACAGAAACGCGTGAGTTCCCCGCCGGCAGCTACATCGTGCGCATGGACCAGCCCTACTCGCGCATCGCCGACGCGCTGCTCGACTATCAGTACTGGAGCCCGAACGATCCGCAGAAGACGCCGTACGACGACACCGGCTGGACGTTCCCCGAGGGATTCGACGTCCAGGTCGCGCGCGTGACCGACGTGAAGGTGCTCGATGCGCCGATGCAGCGCGTGACGGGCGAGATCACGGCGCCCGGCGGCGTCGCGGGATCCGGCACGGTGTACGCGATCAACGGCAACGGCGACAACGCGCTGGCAACGCTTCGCTACCGTTTGAAGGACGCGGACTTCCAGGCGACCGAAGACGCGTTCGACGCAGGCGGCGCGCACTTCAACCGCGGCTCGTTCATCGTCCGCAACGTGCCGTCGGCGGACCTCGACAAGGCGGCGAAGGAACTCGGCATCAAGGTCACCGCGCTCTCCGCGGCGCCCTCGGTGAAGATGCACCCGGCCCGAGCGGCGCGCATCGCGATCCTCCACACGTGGTCCGGCACGCAGACCGAAGGCTGGTGGCGCGAGGCGTTCGATCAGCTGCAGATCCCGTACACCTACATCAGCACGCAGGACGTCGCGAAGGACGCCAATCTCAACGCGAAGTACGACGTCATCGTGTTCCCGCCGGCCGGCGGGAGCGGCCAGTCGATCATCGACGGGATGCCGATGTGGCGCAACCCGATGCCGTGGAAGAACTCGCCCGAGACGCCGAACATCGGCACGTGGGCGCAGACGGACGACGTCCGCCCGGGTCTGGGCTACACGGGCCTCGAGAATCTCCAGAACTTCGTGAAACGCGGCGGCGTGATGATCGGTGCCACGAACACCGCCGATTTCACGATCCAGTTCGGCCTGGCGAACGGCGTGAGCAGCAATGGCGCGCGCCGCGGTGAAGTGGTCGGCACGCTCCTGCGCACGCGCATGGTGGACGAGACGAGCCCGATCGCATACGGCGTGAGCGACAACCTCGCCGTGTACAGCAACAGCGGCGAGAGCTTTGGCGTGAGCGCGTCGCGCGGCGGGCGCGGTGGCGGCGGCGGTCGCTTTGGCGGCGGCGGTACGGCGCGCGCGACGGGCCGCGGCACCCAGGACGACGCCGACCAGGTGCAGGGCTTCCCGCAGCTCGACCCGCAATTCCTCGCGCCGCCGCGCACGCCGGTGCAGCCCTGGCAGTACGCGCCGGTGACGGAAGACCAGCTGCGCAATCCGCTCAACATCATCCCGCCCGATCAGCGCCCGCGCGTGATCCTGCGTTATGCCGACCAGCGGGACTTGCTCGTGTCAGGGCTGCTCGACGGCGGCGCGGATATCGCACAGCGCCCGGCCGTGGTGGATTCGCCGATGGAAAAAGGACATGTCGTGCTTTTCGCCATGAACCCCGTCTATCGCGGCGAGACGATCGGGAGCTACTTCCTCGTGTTCAACACGATCATGAACTTCGACAACCTGAATGCCGGGAGAAAGGTCGATGCGCGTTAGCAGCCGGTACCTCCTCACAGTCGCCGCGGCGTGCGCCGCGGCGCTTCCAGTCGGCGCGCAATCCAAGCCGACCATTGCGCAGTACATCGGAACATCCGAGCCGCTCGAGATGGCGACCGCGGCGAAGACGGACCGCATCGCGTGGATCTCGTACGATCGCGGCATGCGCAACGTGTAAACGGCGGCCGCGCCGGACTTCAAGACCGTCCGCCTCACGAATTTCATGGAGGACAACGGCGTCGACCTGACCGAGGTGTCGCTCTCGGCGGATGGATCCGTGGCGGTGTTCGTGCGCGGTGGCGCGGCGAACCGGCAGGGATGGATTGCCGATCCGGGCCATGATCCCAACGGCGGCGACCGCGCGATCTGGGCCGTGCGCACGACGGGCGGCGCGCCGGCGATCCGCGTGGCCGAAGGCCAGTCGCCGGTGATTTCTCCGGACGGCCGGTGGGTGCTCTACTCGCACGACGACCAGATCTATCGTGCGCGCACGTCGAAGGAGGCGCCGCCGACGCGGATGGACACGGGCGGAATTCCGTTCATCAAGCTGTGGGGCAACAACGGGCAGCCGCACTGGTCGCCGGACGGCTCGAAGATCGCATTCGTCAGCATGCGCGAGAACCACTCGTTCATCGCGCTGTATGACGTGAAGACGCGGAAGGTGACGTACGTGGCGCCGAGCGTGGATTGCGATGCGAGCCCGACGTGGTCGGGTGATGGAAAGCAGATCGCGTTCATCCGCAAGCCGGGCGTGCCGTTCGGCCGTCAGACGCAGCAGGGCGGCGGCGGGATCGGGAACCCCGGAGGCGCGGCCGCGGGGCGTGGCAATGGTGCTGCGTTCGCGGGCTGCGGCGGGTTTGGGCGAGGCGGCGGTGGTGGCGGCGCGCGCGGTGGGCGCGGCGGTGATGCGGGAGCTCCGGCCGCGGGGCGCGATCCCGGTCTGTACAACGCGTCGTTCAACGACGGGTCGACGGTGGCGATGTACGTGTACGATCTCGCGACCGGTGCGGCGCGCGAGTTCTGGCACAACGACGCGGGCGATCGCGAGTTCACGAGCATCAATGCGATTCGCTGGGCCGACAAGAGCGTCGTATTCCAGGTGACCGTGCCGAACGATGAATGGGAGCGGTACTTCGCGCTTGACGTGTCGGGTACGAACGCGGCGCCGGTGGAGCTCACGACGACGAACGGCTTGATCGAGGACGCCGTGTCGGTCTCGTATTCGGCGGACGGCAAGACGTTCTACTATTGCACGAATGCCAACGACATCGAGCGCCGGCACATCTGGGCGGTGCCGACGTCGGGCGGCACGCCGCGTCAGGTGTCCACGGGCGACGGCGTCGAGCGTGATCCGACGCCGCTCGCGTCTGGCAAGAAGCTCGCGGTGCTGTACTTCAACGCGGCGCAGCCCGCGTCGGTCGCGCTCGTGTCGGCCGAGGGCTCGGCGCCGAAGGTGATCTATCCGACGCTTCCAAAAAACTTCCCGGCCGCGGAGCATGTGACGCCGCAGATCATCATCACGCACGCGGCGGACGGCCTCGAGATTCACAACCAGCTGTTCCTGCCGAA
>DATNBT010000220.1:0-17401 GCA_035571855.1 Vicinamibacterales bacterium | reverse complement strand
CCGTGCCGTCGCCCTCGGGCATCGCGCGCAGCTTCTCGAGGAAGTACGCGAGGTTCTGCACGTGGTACCGGTTCATCTTCGCGTAGTTCGCGACGTTCTCGGGCTTGTCGCCGTGATGCGACGTGCCGTGCCAGCCGCCGTTGAAGCCCGACTCGGGGAAGCTCGCGCCGGTGAGGTCGCGTCCGAGCATGAACGTCGCCGACCGCGTGATGTCGCCCTGGAAGGCCAGCGCCATCAGGTCGTACATCAGCCGGAAGTGGACGTGCTTGCTCTCCGGCAGGCCGAACGGGATGTCGACGTTCGGCTCCTTCATCGAGCTGTTCATCGCGATGGTGATCCGGCGCTCGAGCTCGCTGATGTTCTCCGTGTAGGTGTCGAGCCGCTGCCGGTCGCCGCTCCCGAGATCTTTCTTGAGCGAGCTCAGCTCGTGCGTCACCGAATCGAGGATGCTCGCGTTCTGCTTGCGTCCGAGCTTCCGCTCGTCGGCGCTCGTGCCGTCGCCGAACAGGCGTTCGAAGACGACCCGCGGGTTCACCTGCGTCGGGAGCGGCTGCGTCGCCGACGACCAGGAGATCGAGTTCGTGTAGGCGCAGCTGTAGCCCCAGTTGCAGTTGCCGAAGTTGCCGGTGTCCTCGACGCCCAGCTGGAGCGAGGCGAGGATCGTGTCCTGGCCGTACTTGCGCGCGATCGTCTGGTCGATCGTCTCGCCGAGATACGGGCTGACGGCGTTGCGCCGCGGCCGCGCGCCCGACAGCAGCACCGCGCCGCGGGCGTGATCGCCGCCCGGCTCTTCGTCGGTCGCCATCGCTTCCGGCATGTCGAGGCCGGTGATGAGCGTCACGCGATCGCGGAACGGCTCGAGCGGCTTGGTGATGAACGAGAAGTCGTGGTCCTTGCCTTCCTTGGTCGGGCTCCAGTAGCCGGGCGCCGCGCCGTGCGGATGCCAGATGCCGACGAAGCGCTTCACCGGCGCCGCCGCCGTGAGGCGCACGGGCGTGAACGCGGGAATCATCGCTTCGAGCAGCGGCAGCGCGAGCGTGACGCCGGCGCCTCTCAGGAACGTACGCCGCGGGATGTGCATTTTGGAGATAAACATTCGTTCCTCGCAGGCAGGCCCGAAAGCCTGCGCTACACCTAATTCTCGACCGTTTTCGCGCGCATCTGGAACTGCGGACTCTTCACGACGCCGAGCAGGAGAGCTGAAAAGCGATAGTCGTCTTTCGCGGCGTCGCGCACGATCGCGCGCAGCGCCGGCATGTCGACGTCCTCGACGCCGCGCCCGAGCGCGTACGTCATCATCTTCTCCGTGATCATCCGCACGAACTGCGGCGAGTAGCGGAGGAGCGCCGTGCGCAGCCCCGCGGGACCGTTGGCCTGCTGTCCGTCGAACAGCGTCACCGACGCGTCGATCGGCGTGCCGCCTTCGCCGCCCTGCTTCGTGCGCCACTTGCCGTCGGCGTCGAAGTTGTCGAGCGAGAAGCCGATCGGGTCCATGATCTTGTGGCAGCCCGCGCACGGCTGGTTCTTGCGGTGAATCGTCATCTGCTCGCGCAGGGTGAGGATCCTCCCCGGTTCCTTGTTCGACTCTTCGAGCGCCGGCACGTTCGGCGGCGGCTCCGGCGGCGGCGTCCCGAGGATGTTCTCGAGCACCCACACGCCGCGCTTCACCGGCGAACTGCGGAAGTTCTGCGTCCACGTGATCGACAGGAAGCTGCCTTTGCCGAGCAGGCCGCGGCGGTCGTCCAGCTCGGGACCGAGCGTGATGCGGCGGAAGTGCGAGCCGTAGACGTTCGGGATCCCGTACTGCCGCGCGAGCCGCTCGTTCACGAACGTGTAGTCGGCCGTCAGCAGATCGAGGACGTTGCGATCTTCGCGGACGATGCTCTCGAAGAACAGCTCCATCTCGCGCTTGTAGGCCTGCCGCAGCTCGTCGTCCCAGTCGGGGTAGTAGACGCCGTCGGGCGAGGTCGCCGGAAGATTCCGCAGGTAGAGCAGCTGCGCGCCGAAATTGTTGACGAGCGCGTCGGACCGCTTGTCCGCGAGCATGCGCCGCACCTGCTTCTCGAACACGGCCGGCGTGCTCAGGTGTCCCTGCGCGGCGGCGTTGATCAGCTCGTCGTCGGGGATGCTGCTCCAGAGGAAGAACGACAGGCGCGAGGCGAGCTCGAGATCGGTGATGCGGTACGACTTGCCCGACGGGACGTTGGCCGGCTCGCGTTCCGCGCGGACGAGGAACTGCGGGCTCGCGAGGACGCGGCGAATCGCGAGCTCGATGCCGTCCTCGAACGTTCCCGCCTTGCGGCCTTCCGCGTAGAACGCCATCAGCGCCTGCACGTCCTGCGGTGACGCGGGCCGTCGATACGCGCGCCGCGCGATCGTCGTCACGATTGATCGCGCGCATGCCTCTTCGCCGAGCGACGCCGTCGGATGGCACGTCAGCACCTTGTGCATGCTGCGCGACTCGTCGGGACGCTGCGGGTTGAACGGGCCTTGAATGCGCAGGAATCCGATCGCCGGGTAGTACTGCAGCTGCGGGATCGAGTTGTTCTCGAGCGACTTGCGATCGTACTGCCTGATCATGTCCAGGCTCGGACGGTAGTTCGTCGCGAGGAACGTCGCGCCGACGAGCCGCGATCCGGCTTTCACCGGCACCGTCACTTCGAGGATCCCGTCGCCCGTATCGCCCGCCATGCCCTGGCTCAGGCCGACGCCCTGGTACTTGAAGAGGTGCGCCCGTTCGCCGTCGATGACGACCTCGAGCTGTTCGCCCGGGATGAAGCTGCCGACGCCGAAGTTCTGAATCGAGAACTTGTATTCGCCGTCCGCGGGGAAGATGTGGCGCGCCATCATGCCGCCGCGCGTCCCGAGCGGCAGGCCTTCGATGTGCATGTTCTGCGACGTGTCGCCCGGCGCGAGATACGTCATCTCGGTCGGCGACTTCCAGTAGCCGACGGCCATCTTCGCGATGCGCGCGGCCGCCGTCGTGTACGCCTCGAGCAGCGTCGGCGAGATCGTCAGCGACCCGGCGACGTTGTCGAACCCTCTCGCCGCATCGTCGGGCGGCAGGAGCGTCGTGACGTCGACGTCCAGGTCGAGCAGATCGCGGACGACGTTGGCGTACTCCGTGCGATTGAGGCGATGCAGGACGACCGATCCCGGGTTGATGCGCGTCGCCGCCTTCTTATCGAGCTCGTTTTCCAGGAAATCGCGCAGCGCCTCGTAGTCCGCGAGCGGCGGACGGCGGATGTCGGGCGGCGGCATGACGCCGGCGCGCAGCTTGCGGACGACGCGTTCCCAGACGTCGGGGTGGTCGCCGACCGTCGCGAGATCGAGTTTCTCTAAAGAAAGATTGGAGGTTTTGAGTCGATCGTTGTGGCACGTGACGCAGTACTTGTCGAGCGTCTCGCGGTGTTTCTCGGCCCCTCGACTCTCGCTCGGGGCAGGCGTCTGTGCGTACGGAGCGGCGGCCAGCACGACGAGCGCGGCCGCCACGCTCCCAACCAGGGCTCTCACTGCAGCGAAGAATACCACTGGTCCGGCCAACTGATATTGCATAATCACGCGCATGAAAAAGATGTTGCGACGCCCGGCTGAAGCCTTCGCGCGCTCGACCAAAGTCTTCGCGCTCCTGAGCCTGTTTGGCGCCGCGGCCGTGCCCGTGTCGGCCGCGACCTGCGAAAGCCTGCGCACCGTCGTGCTCGAAAACGGGACGGTCACCGCGGCTGAGCTTGTGGCCCCGGGCGCGTTCACGCAGCCTGACGCGGGACGCCGGGGCGGAGCCAACGCGTTCAAGGATCTGCCGTCGTTCTGCCGCGTGGCCCTGACCCTGACGCCGAGCAGCGACTCCGACATCAAGGCGGAGGTCTGGCTTCCCGCGAACGGCTGGAACCGGAAGCTGCAGGTCGTGGGCAACGGCGGGTGGGCAGGCGTGATCAGTTATGCGGCGATGGCCGACGCGTTGCGCGCCGGGTATGCGACGGCGTCGACCGACACGGGACACGTCGGCGGACGCGGCACGTTCGCGCTCGATCATCCGGAGAAGCTGATCGACTTCTCGTGGCGGTCCGAACACGAGACGACGGTGAAAGCCAAGCAGGTGGTGCAGGCGTTCTACGGCGCCGCGCAGAAGTACGCGTACTGGAACGGCTGCTCGACCGGAGGACGCCAGGGTCTGAAGGAAGCGCAGATGTTCCCCAACGACTACGACGGCATCATCGCGGGCGCGCCGGCGAACCGCACGGCGATCTCGCTGTGGGTGGCCAATGCCGTGCTGAAGGATCCGGCGAGCTATATTCCGCCGGAGAAATATCCGGTCATCCACGAAGCGGCGGTGGCCGCCTGCGACGCCGCCGACGGTCTCAAGGACGGCCTGATCGACGATCCGCGTCAGTGCAGATTCGATCCCGCGGTGCTCACGTGCAAAGGCGCGGACCCTTCGACAGGCTCAGGGCAAGCGGACTGCCTGACGGCGCCGCAGGTCGCGGCGGCGAAGATGATCTACTCGCCGGCGATCAACCCGCGCACGCATGAAGTGCTCTTCTCGTCGTTCGTGCCCGGCACTGAGCTCGGGTGGGCGATTCAGGCCCGCGGTCCCGAGCCGGCCGCGAACATCTACGATCAGTTCAAGTACGTCGTCTTCAAAGACGAGAAGTGGGACTGGAAGACGTTCGATTTCGACAAGGACGCGGCGCGCGGCAACCGTCCCGAGAACGTGCCGATGAACGCGACCAATCCGGACATGTCGAAGTTCTTCGCGCACGGCGGGAAGCTGCTGCTGTATCACGGCTGGAGCGACAACCAGGTGCCGACGCTGAACACGATCACGTACTTCGAGAGCGTCGTGAAGAAGGCGGGCGGGCCGGCGAAAGCCGGCGTGAGCGTTCGTCTCTTCCTCGCGCCGGGCATGGGGCACTGCGGCGGCGGTGAAGGCCCGAGCGTGTTCGACAAGGTGACGCCGCTCGAGCAGTGGGTGGAACGCGGCAGAGCGCCCGAGGTGATGATCGCCTCGCACGTGACCGCCGGCAAGGTCGATCGCACGCGTCCGCTGTGTCCGTATCCTCAGGTCGCGAAGTACAAAGGCACGGGGAGCATCGACGAAGCGGCGAACTTCGTGTGCGCGGCGAAGGAGCACAGGCCTTCAGCGAAATAGTACAGGCCTTCAGGCCTGTCAGCGCTGCGGCGCTTTGAGCATCTGCTCGAAGAAGTCTCCGGCGGCTTTCGCCGTCTTCACCCAGCTGCGCCACAGCAGCGAGTCGTGGACTTCGTCCGGCAGGACGAGATCCTCGACCTTCACGCCTTTGGCGACCAGCCGCGAGCGCAGCTCGATGGTCTGACGGAAATCGACCGTCCGGTCGTCGTCGCCGTGGATGAAAAGAATCGGCGACCGCCACGTCTCGATCGTCGAGATCGGCGACGACTTGTACTCCACCTCGAGCGCCGCTTTCAGATCGTCTTCCGTGAGGCCGTCGCCGACGAGCGCGTGCGCGAGCGTGTTGGGGTTCACAGCCGGCAGCCGATCGTGGACGCCGTGCAGGTCGACGCCGGCCGCGAAGACCTCGGCGTCGCGCCCGAGGCCGAGCGCGGTGAGATAGCCGCCGTACGACGCGCCCCAGATGCCGATGCTGCGCGGGTCGACGTCTGGCCGCCGCTGCAGAAACAATCCCGCGGCCTGCACGTCGCGGTACTCCGACGCGCCGCGCGCGCCGGACTTTTCGGGAAACTCGTACTCCCTGCCGTACCCGACGCTCAGCCTGTAGTTCACCGAGAGGACGATGAAGCCGCGGCTGGCGAGGTACTGGTTGATGGCGTAGTCGTTCGCGTACTCCCAGCGATAGTGATAGCCGAGCAGCATCTGCCGCGGGCCGCCGCCGTGGACGTAGACAATCGCGGGCCCGCGCTGGCGGCGATTCGCCGCGCGGAACAGCTGTCCGTGGACTTCGGCCCCGTCGCTCGCGTTGAAGACGACCGGCTGCGGGACGATCAGCCTGTCGGCGGGGAAGTCGGCGGGAATGTGATCGGCGGCGATCAGCGCCGGCGTTCCGCCGGCGAGCGGCACGACGGCGGGAACCGGCGGCCGCTTCGCGTCGGCGGAAATAAACGCGACGTTGGCGCCGTCGCCGGTGACGACCGGGTTCCATTCGATCCCGAGCCCGGACGTCAAGGCGACGGGCTTTCCGGCCTCCGGCCTCTGACCTCCGACGTCGGACAGGCCAACCTTATATATATGTCGCCGGTCGAAGTCGGCGGCGTCCGCGCCCGTATTGGCGTTGTAGACGATGGTCCTGCGATCGGGTGACAACGCGATCTGCTCGACCATGTAGTTGCCCGGCGTGAGCAGCGCGGGCTTGCTGTCTTTCCCCGGGTGATGAATCGCGTAGAGGTGCGGCCAGCCGTCGCGATACGAGAAGAAGACGAGCGTGTCGTCGGCGGCCCAGTGCACGTTGAGGCCGACGGGCGTGCGCGCGATCTGATCGATCGGGTCGCCGCTCGTCGCCACTGCCACGGCGGCGTCTGGTGACGCCGCATCCGCCACCATCAGCGACCACGACTGCTCCGGCTCTTCGAGGGGATTGCGCGGCGCACCGCCGGTGCCCGGCGTCCGCGTGAACGCGATCTTCTTCCCGTCCATCGACCACACCGGATCCTCGTCGTGCGTGGTGTGCGGATCGATGTAGCGAACCGGTTGTCCCGCCGTATAGAGCCCGATGAAGCTGTGGTCGCCGCGGTTGCTGACGAAGGCGAGCGTCCTGCCGTCGGGGGACCAGGCGGGGGACTCGGAGTTGCCGCGCAGCGTGAAGAACGGCGCGAGCCGCGCTTCGGGTGCCGCGCCGCCTGGCCCGGACGACGTCGAGGCGATGGGCGCGACGAAGATCTTCCGCTCGCGCGTGAACGCGACCCGCGTGCCGTCGGGCGAGATGACGGGCGCGTCGCCGTCGCCGATGGCCTTCGGCGTCCCGCCGGGCGCGGTCGACACCGCCCAGACCTGCATCTTCGGCGCGACGGGCTCGGCGTTCGGATTCGGGGGATCCCCGGGGCGGCTGCCGCCGTGATCGCCGCCGCGCACGTACACGATCCACTTGCCGTCGTTCGAGAACGACAGGTTCGTCAGCTCCTGTCCATCATCGGTCTTCGTGTCAGTCAGCTTTCGCGCGACGAAGCCGGGCGCTTCGGCGTAAAAGATGTTGCGCACGCCGCGTTCGTTGAACGTCCACGCGATCGCGCGTCCGGACGGCGACGCAATCAGATTGTCGGGAGTGGGGAGGCTGAGGATCTGTTCGACCGTGAACGGCGGCGCCGGCGTCTGCGCGTGTGTCAGCACCGAAAAACCCAGCGCGATCGCGATCGTGAGTCGACGCATGCTCGGCGGATTATAGCCGCGCTTGCGCGCCGGTGAACGGCTCAGCTTTCACGCTGCCTCATCACTTCGTATACTCGGAGGGCCTTCCGCGAATCGATGATCACCACGGATTTCGGCGACATGATTTCCGCGCGCGTGCGGACCGAGAACGAGACGCTCGCCGCGCGATGGTTCGAGCGCCTCATCGATCTGCTTCCCGTCGACGCGCGCAAGGTGTTTCCCTCGTCGAACCTGCTCGATCACGTGCCGGCGCTGATTCTCGAAATCGGCGCGTGCCTGCACAGCGAGCACGACGGCGCGATCGCGGCCAACTCGGCGGTGCTGCAGAAGGCGCGCGAGCTCGGCGCGCTGCGGCACGGGCAGCGCGCCTCGCTGCACCAGGTGCTGCGCGAGTACCAGATTCTCGGAGGCGTGCTCGTCCAGTTCGTGCTCGAAGAGATCGGCGGCCTCGCGGTCTCGCCGCCCGCGCCGGCCTGCGTCGAGACGGTCGCCCGCATCCATCAGGCCGTGGACGTGCTGGCGCAGACGACGGTCGAATCGTTCGTCGCGCTGTATACGCAGACGATTGCCGAGCAGACCGAGCGGCTCGAAGAGTTCACGAGGATGGCGACGCACGAGTGGAGGCAGCCGCTCGGCGCCCTGCAGTTCGGCGTCAGCGTGCTGCAGCAGAACGGGCCGGATGCGCAGGCGCAGCGGACGCTGCGCGTGCTCGAGCGCAACGTCACGCATCTGATCGAGCTCACGCGCAAGCTCGAGTCGGTCGCGCGTA
This sequence comes from Vicinamibacterales bacterium, assembly GCA_035571855.1. GTDB lineage: Bacteria > Acidobacteriota > Vicinamibacteria > Vicinamibacterales > CAVVIG01 > DATNBT01. The sequence continues at coordinate 9,275 of DATNBT010000220.1, read as the reverse complement.
TTCACGGCGAGAGCGACTCGATGGTCACACAGCTCGTGCCGGTCAATACCGTCGCCCGAGAGGCGGCGAGGCAGCTTCGCGAGATGGCGGAGATGCGCGACGTGGACATCCGGATCGACGAGCCGCTGCCCGAGCTCACCGTCGACGTCGGCCGGCTCGAGCTGACGTTCGTCAACCTGCTGTCGAACGCCATCAAGTACTCCGATCCCGCCAAACCCGAGCGCTACATCCACGTGACCGCATCGCTCGACGGCGCCGCGTGCCGCATCGAGGTGCGCGACAACGGCATCGGCATACCGGCGGATGCCGTCGCGAAGATCTTCCAGCGGTTCACGCGCGTCCACGGCGCGCTCGACCCCGCGCTGCACGTCAACGGCGTCGGCCTGGGGCTGTCGATCGTGGACGACTGCGTGCACGCCATGGGCGGGCAGATTCACGTCGAGTCGGTCGAAGGCGCCGGCGCGGCGTTCATCGTCTCGCTGCCGCTCTCCGCGCTTCCGGCGAACCCGTAGGCAGTCCGGCTGTTGTGCTTTAGCTTCTGAGGAAGGAGCTGAGCGCCGTGTCGTCGTGGAAGGTGACGGCCGTCTCGAATTCCTTGCGCGTCCACACCGCGCCGGCCATCTCGACGTTCATCTCGGTGCAGCGGACGATGCGGCAGGGGACGTCGAGCCAGCGATCGTCGGCGTAGAGCGAGAGCGTCACATCGGCCTGGACGTTGAAGAGCCGGGGCAACCGCACGAGCGCGCCGCTTGCACTGAGATTGAGCAGGATGCCGTCCGCCGTGCCGATCCGCACGCGGTGCGTATCCAGCCGTGCCGCGCGTTCCGTGTGGCTCATTTTGGAAAACAGTCTAGCAAACGCGTCGTGCAAGTCCGTGAAGTGCGCGGATTCGCACACGCGTGTTCCATCGTGGGGCATTTCGCGGCGCCGGTGTCCTGCTACAATCGTCCCTCGACGTGACCTCCCCAGCACAACCCGTGCTTCTTGTCGACGACGATTCCGGCGTGCGTCGCACGCTTGCGCGCTTCCTCGGCCGCGACGGCCTGACGGTCGTCGAAGCCGACAACGGCCAGCAGGCGTTGACGTATCTGCAGGGCGGCGGCGCGGCCAGCGTCATCGTGCTCGACCTGCGCATGCCGGTGATGGACGGCTTCAAGTTCCGCGAAGAGCAGCGCCGCCATTCGACGATCGCGAACATCCCCGTCATCGTGCTGTCCGGCGCCGACACCGATCGCTTCGACGAGCTCCAGGCGGCGGCGACGTTCGAAAAGCCGGCCAGCTTCTCGGACGTGGCGAAGTGCGTCAGGGAACTCGCGACGCAATCCTAGCCCCCAGCCCCTAGTCCCCAGTCCTGCGCTATGATGCCGGCCGGAGGCGCCATGGCGATCCTTGCCTTGTTGTTCGCGCTCGTGGCTCACCACGGTTCGCGCGTGTCGTACGACCTCACCCGCACCGTCACGCTCAACGGCGTGATCAAGGAAGTCAGCTACACGAACCCTCACGTGTATTTCACGTTCGACGTGACCGACGAGAAAGGGAAGGTCACCGAGTGGGGCGCCGAAACCGATCCGCCGATCATGCTCGAACGCCGCTACAACTGGTCGAAGAAGTACCTGAAGTACGGCGACAAGGTGACGGTCACCGTCTGGCCGTCGAAAGTCGGCGCGCCGCGCGGGTTCCTCGCGAAGCTCGTCACGGCTGACGGACACATCCTCGATCACCAGGAGCAGCCGCAGCAGTGAAGGCGCTGGTCGCGCTCGTCCTCGCATTCGCGGCGCTCGGGCAGCCGCGGACGTACGACCCTCATGATTTGTCGGGCATCTGGAACGCCCGGACCGTGCGCGGCAGCAACTTCTCGCTGAGCGCGGCGTCGCCGCCGATGACGCCGTGGGCGCAGCAGCGCTACGACGCCGCGAAGCCGGGACTCGGGCCGCGCGGCAGGCCCCTCGGCAACGATCCGATGATGATCTGCGATCCGATGGGCTACCCGCGGATCATGTTCTGGACGAACTACCCGATTGAGATCATCCAGCGTCCCGAGCGGACGATCATGTTCTTCGACTGGTTCTACACGTACCGCACGATCTGGACCGACGGCCGCGCGCTCGATCCCGACGCCGACGCGCGCTGGTACGGCAACTCGATCGGCGCGTGGGAGGGCGACACGTTCGTCGTCAAGTCCAACGAGTTCGACGATCGCACGTGGCTGGATGCCGACGGCCATCCGCACACCGAAGACATGACGCTCGAGGAACGGTTCCGGCGCGTCGACAAGGACACGATCGAATTGCGCATGACGATCACCGATGCGAAGGCGTACACGCGCCCGTGGACGAGCGAGCCGATCACACTCACGCGCGCCGACGCGAAGACCAAGATGCGCGAGGACGTCTGCGTGCCGTCGGTGGAGCAGCGCTACAAGGAAGTCATGCGTAACCCCGCAGGCGGTGCGAAGTAGCGCGACGGGTTTAGCCGAGCGTCGGATCTGGCACTCAATTTGTAAGCTCGTCCGCGTGAGCCTCAGGAGGGCACATGCGACGACTGCACCTCATCCATATCGCGCTGCTGGCGGCCTTCGCGCTCGCCGGCTGCAACGGCACCAACACCAGCACCACCACCCCTGCCAATGCGACGCAGGCGACGCCGGCTACGCCCGTCGAAGAATTCCACGAAGTGACGATTCCTGCAGACACGGCCCTTGCCGTCACGCTCGACACCGGCGTGAGCTCGGCGACATCGCACGTCGACGATCCCGTGCGCGCGCACCTCACGAAGCCGGTGACCATCGACGGTTTCGTCGCGCTGGCGCCCGGAAGTGAAATCTCCGGCGCCGTCGTCGACGCGGAAGCGTCGAAGCGTGTGAAAGGACGCGCGGAGCTGGCCGTGCGTTTTGACACGATCCACCCGGTCGAGAGCGGTGAAAGTTACACGATCAAAACGGCGGCCGTCAGCCGCCAGGCCGCGGGCCAGATGAAGAAGGATGCGACCAAGGTCGGCATCGGCGCGGGCATCGGCGCCGGCATCGGCGCGTTGCTCGGCGGCGGCAAAGGCGCGGCGATCGGCGCCGGCGTCGGCGGCGGCGGCGGCGCGGCGTATGTGATGTCGCAGAAGGGGCCCGAGGTCTCGCTCGGACGGGGCGCGGCGCTGACGGTGCGGCTCGTCGAGTCGCTCAAAGTCCGCGTCCGGACGGCGCCGCAGGACGCCGTCGCGAAGGCCGCCAACTAGCGGGGTAACATGACTCGGACATGGCTTCGTCCGAGCACCTGTTCCCGACGCTGACATCCGCTCAACTCGCGCGCGTGGCGGCGCACGGGCGCCGTCGCGCGACCTCGCGCGGGGAAGTCCTCACCGACGTCGGCACGAGAAACGTTCCCCTCTTCGTCGTGGTCAGCGGTGAGCTCGAGGTGCTGCGCACCTCCGGAGGCGCGGATACGCTGATCACGACCCATCGGGCGGGCCAGTTCTCCGGCGAAGCGAACATGATCACCGGCCGGCCGTCGCTGTCGCGCGTGCGCGTCAGCGAATCCGGTGAGCTCATCGAGGTCGAACGCGAGCAGGTGCTCCGTCTGATCCAGAACGATGCCGAGCTCAGCGCGATCTTCATGCGCGCGTTCATCCTGCGCCGGAGCGAGCTCATCGCCGGCGAGGTCGGCGACGTCGTCGTCATCGGGTCGGCCCACTGCGCGGGCACGCTGCGCGTGAAGGAGTTCCTGACGCGCAACGGGCACCCGTTCCATGCGATCGATCTCGATCGCGACGCCGCCGCGCAGGCCATGCTGGATAAATTCCGGATCAGCGCGGGCGACGTGCCGGTCGTGATCTGCGGCGGGACGACGGTCCTGCGGCGGCCGACGAACCGGGAGATCGCCGACTGCCTGGGATTCAACGAGTCGGTCGATCCGGCGGCGATGCGCGATCTCGTGGTCGTCGGCGCCGGTCCGGCCGGGCTGGCCGCGGCCGTGTACGGCGCGTCGGAAGGTCTCGACGTCCTCGTCGTCGAAGCCGGCTCTCCGGGCGGCCAGGCGGGCATGAGCTCACGCATCGAAAACTATCTCGGATTTCCCAACGGCGTGTCGGGTCTCGAGCTGACGTCGCGGGCGTACGCGCAGGCGCAGAAGTTCGGCGCGCAGATTCTGATCGCGCAGGGCGCGATGAAGGTCGCGTGCGATCGCACGCCGTACTCGCTCGAGATCGACGGCGGCGGGCGCGTGGCGGCGCGCGCGCTGATCATCGCCACGGGCGCCGAGTACCGGAGGCCGCCGCTCGAGAACCTGTCGCGGTTCGAGGGCGCTGGCGTCTACTACAGCGCCACGCAGATGGAGGCGCAGCTCTGCGTCGGCGAGGAGGTCATCATCGTCGGCGGAGCGAACTCAGCGGGACAGGCGGCGATCTTCCTCGCGGACACGGCGAGGCGCGTGCAGATGTTCGTGCGCCACGAGCTGTCGGAGACGATGTCGAAGTACCTGATTCAGCGAATCGAAGACAACGCCGAACGCATCCGGGTCAGGACGCACACCGAGATCGTCGGCCTCGAAGGCGACCGTCAGCTCGCGCGCGTGCGGTGGCGGAACAGCCGGACGGGGGAGGAGGGCGTCGAAGACGTCGCGCACGTCTTCATGATGACCGGCGCGTCGCCGAACACCGGCTGGCTCAACGGGTGCGTCGTGCTCGACGAGAAAGGGTTCATCAAGACGGGCGCCGATCTGACGCCGGAGGATCTCGCCGCCACGCGATGGCCGCTCAAACGGCCGCCGTACCTCCTCGAAACAAGCCGGCCCGGCGTCTTCGCCGTCGGCGACGTCCGCGCGCACAACGTGAAGCGTGTGGCGTCGGCCGTCGGAGAAGGATCGATCGCCGTGTCCTTTGTCCACCAGGTGCTGCAGAAGTCATGAAAGAAGACGACGACATCGACGAAGCGCTGGAAGAGACGTTCCCGGCCAGCGATCCGCCCGCGAACACCGTGGAAACCGGCGTCGCGCGCGGCGTGCCACGGCCGTCGCCTGCGGAGGTGATCGACGACCGTTCGCGCAGCCGTTTCGAGGTGCGGGACAGCGGCGGCGTCGCGTTCCTCGATTACACGCGCGACCGCGGCACGATGACGATCGTTCACACCGAGGTTCCGGAAACCCTTCGCGGGCGCGGCCTCGGCACGGCGCTGGTCGAGGCGGCGCTGGCCAGCGCGCGCGCGGACGCTCTGCGCGTGGTCGTCAGGTGTCCGTTCGCCAGCGCGTATCTGAAGACACATCCGGCGCGCTGACGGGTGTCAGCGGCGTTCGTCGATGAGCGACTCGAGGATCGTGACCAGCTCGCGCTGCTGACGCATCGAGAGCCGCGACAGCGGGTGCGCGGGGCTCGCCATGCGGCGCAGCAGCGAACCGCGCAGGCGCTCGCCCGCGGGCGTCAGGCGAAGCACTTTGACGCGGCGGTCTTCAGGCGAGGGCCGCCGCTCCACGAGCCCCCGGTCTTCCAGGCGATCCACCAGCCCCGTCACGTTCGACGCGTCGCACGACAGCGTCTCGGCCAGCGTGCGCATCGGCAGCGGACGTCCCGGTTCAATCAGGTGGAGCACATGGCACTGGGCGGGCGAGAGCCCCGTCGCGTCGCCGGGGCCGCCCGCCGGCAGGTGCTCGCGCTGCGCGAAGAAGAACTTCACGAGCAGCTGCCACGCCCGGCATGCATCGCGGTCCCTGCTCATGGCGTCATTATACTTGACTTCGTCTATGGCTGATCATGTCAATAGTTGACATAGTCAAGTAATAGGCGCATGATGGTCCTATTATGAACAGGCTGAGAGTGATCCCCCTGGACGACTCCGTCGTCTTCCCGGGCATGCCGGCCACGATGACGGCCGACGTGGGCGACGACGAGCGCGTCCTGCTCGTCCCGAGGCACAACAATATCTATGCGAAGGTCGGGGTCGTGGCCGAGGTGTCGGAACGCGTCCGGCTCGCCGGCCGCGGCCGCGCGGTCACGCTGATGGGCGTCCACCGCGCGACGCTCGGCGGCGCCGCCGAAGACACGGACGGCGTCCTCCGCGTCGACTACGAGGCGCGTCCCGACCAGTCGCCGTCGCGCGACCTCACGCACCACCTCGAGCACGAATACCGGGCGGTCGTCGACGAGATTCTCGAGCTGCGCGGTGACGACGGGCGCATCAAGGCGTTCGTCCGATCGATTACGACCGCCGGCGCGCTTGCCGATACTGCCGGCTATTCGCCGGACCTCAACTTCGAGCAGAAGCTCCAGCTCCTCGAAACCTTCGACATCGTCGAACGGCTGAAGCTGTCGCTGCAGTTCCAGCGCGACCGGCTGACGGAGCTCCAGGTGCGCAAGCGCATCCGCGAGGACGTCGAAGACGGCGCGCAGAAGCAGCAGCGCGAGTACTTCCTGCGGCGGCAGATGGACGCGATCAGGAAGGAGCTCGGCGAAAGCGACGGGTCGATCGCCGAGGAGTACAGAACGAAGATCGCCGACGCGAACATGCCGGCCGCCGTGCGCCAGCAGGCCGAACGCGAGCTCGATCGGTTCGAGCGGATGGGAGAGCAGAACGCCGAATCGGCGATGATCCGCACGTATCTCGACTGGCTGCTCGCGGTGCCGTGGGCGAAGCGATCGGAAGATCGCCTGGACCCGGTTCACGCGCGCGGCGTCCTCGACGCCGATCACGAGGGGCTCGACGACGTGAAGCGGCGGATTACCGAGTATCTGGCCGTGCGCAAGCTGCGTGCGGACCGCGGCATGGCGGAGAACAGGAAGTCCGGCGTGATCCTCACGCTCATCGGACCTCCGGGAACGGGCAAGACGTCGATCGGCGAGTCGATCGCCCGCGCCACCGGACGGCAGTTCGTCCGCATGTCGCTCGGCGGCGTCCGCGACGAAGCCGAGATCCGGGGGCATCGGCGGACGTACATCGGCGCGCTGCCCGGGCGTCTGGTCCGCGCGCTGCGTGACGCGGGCACGATGAATCCGGTGATCATGCTCGACGAGGTCGACAAGATCGGCGCCGACTGGCGGGGCGATCCCGCGTCGGCGCTGCTCGAGGTGCTCGACCCGGCGCAGAACCACTCGTTCCGCGACCACTACCTCGACGTCGAGCTCGATCTGTCGCAGGTGCTGTTCGTCGCGACCGCCAACGTCGCGGACTCGATTCCGCCGGCGCTGTTCGACCGGATGGAAGTGATCCGGTTCGACGGGTACACCACGGAAGAGAAAGTCGCCATCGCGCGGCGCCATCTCTGGCCGCGACAGGTCGAACGCAACGGCCTGCGCGCCGACGAGGCGACGATCACCGACGACGTGCTGCGCGGGATCGTGCGCGATTACACGCGCGAAGCCGGCGTGCGTCAGCTCGAACGCGACCTCGGACGCCTGCTGCGGAAGACCGCGACGAAGATCGCGTCGCAGGAGGCGACCGCGCCGGTCGCAATCGACGCGGCGGCGGTGCGGGAAGCGCTCGGCCGGCCGAAGGTGTTCCAGGAATCGGCCGTGCGGACCGCGGTGCCCGGCGTCGCGACGGGACTCGCGGTCACCGGCGTCGGCGGGGACGTGCTGTTCATCGAGGCGGCCGACATGCCCGGCAGCGGAGGTCTGGTGTTGACGGGCCAGCTCGGCGACGTCATGAAAGAGTCGGCGCGCATCGCGCTGACGTACGTGAAGAGCCACGCCGGTGAGCTCGGCATCGACGAGCATGCGCTCGACGGACGCGAGGTTCACGTGCACGTGCCCGCGGGCGCGATCCCGAAGGACGGCCCGAGCGCGGGCATCACGATGGTGACGGCCATCGCGTCGCTGCTCAGCCGGCGTCCGGTGAAGAACACGGTCGGCATGACGGGTGAAGTGACGCTGCAGGGCCGCGTGCTGCCAATCGGCGGGCTCAAGCAGAAGGTGCTTGCCGCCCACGCCGCCGGGCTGACGGAGGTCATCGTCCCCGAGCGCAACGCGCCGGATCTGGACGACGTGCCGAAAGATGTCCGCGAGCACATGACCTTCCACATCGTCGGCTCGGTGGACAAAGTGCTCGAGCTCGCGCTCGAACCGCGCGAGATGGCGAAGGCCGCGTAACGCTAGGGCAGTCGGACGTACTGCTCGGCGAGGCTCGTCATCGCCGCGCGCGAGCCGGTCAGGTAATCGAGATCCGCAAGCTGCCGCTGATGATCGAACGGCGTTTCATCCGGCAGCTTGTGGAGCAGCGTCGTCATCCACCACGAGAAGCGCTGCGCTTTCCAGACACGACGCAGACAGGTCGACGAGTACTGCGCCAGCGCTTCCTCGTTTCCCGTCTCGTAGAACGATTTCATCGCCCGCGACAGCACCAGGACATCCGACGCGGCGAGATTCAGCCCTTTCGCGCCCGTCGGCGGGACGATGTGCGCGGCATCGCCGGCCAGGAACAGCCTGCCGTGGCGCATCGGGGCCGCCACGAAACTCCGCATCGGGGTCACGCCCTTCTGCACGATCTTCCCGACGTTCGGCTTCCATCCGTCGGCGGTCGTCATGCGCGCGAGCATCTCCGCCCAGATCGCCTCGTCTGGCCAGCGCTCGATCGGTTCGTCGGGCGGCACCTGCAGATACAGGCGCGTGATTGTCGGCGAGCGCATGCTGAAGAGCGCGAAGCCGCGTTCGTGACACGTGTAGACCAGTTCTTCCGACGAGGGCGCGGCTTCAGCAAGAATGCCGAGCCAGCCGAACGGGTAGACGCGCTCGTAGGCCGTGAGCACGCCGTCGGGAATCGACGGCCGGCAGACGCCGTGGAATCCGTCGCAGCCCGCGATGAAGTCGCAGCGCAGCTCGTGCGCAGTGTCCGCGTGGCGGAAACGGATTAGCGGAGTTGTCGAATCGAGAGCGCTCACGTCGACGTTCGACGCTTCGAAATACAGCGGACGTTGCGTCTCGACGCGCGCGTCGATTAGGTCTCTGACGACCTCGTTCTGACCATAGACCGTGATCGCCTTTCCGCCGGTCAGCTCCGCCATGTCGATGCGATGGCGGCGTCCGCCGAAGCTGAGGTAGACGCCTTCGTGCCGCAGCCCGCGTCGATCGAGGTTCGCGCCCACGCCGATGGACCGCATCAGATCGACCGTGCCCTGCTCGAGCACGCCGGCGCGTACGCGATCGATCACGTACTCCCGGCTGCGGTTTTCGATGATGACGCTGTCGATGCCGTGGAGATGGAGCAGATGGCCCAGCAGCAGACCTGCCGGGCCGGCGCCGACGATGCCGACCTGTGTCCTGGAGGGCGCCACTGCGGGAGTACTATCGGACGAAGGATCCCTCGC
>DATNBT010000219.1:0-5717 GCA_035571855.1 Vicinamibacterales bacterium | reverse complement strand
CCAGCGGCAGCGCGTCGTCCGTCTGATAGGGGATCTGCGCGCCGCCGAACACTTCGCGTGCGATGTAGAGGTACGGCAGCGGCCGCTCGAAGACGACGGCGACCCGTTCGGGGTCGACGGGATCCGCCTTCAGACGTTTTGCCACCGCGACGAGCTCTTCTTCGCGGTCGCGGCTTCGCGGGACGACGAGCTGCCGCGGCCCCGGCGACGGCTGAATGCCGAGCGATGCCGCGTCGATTTCCTCGACGCCCGGCAGCCACTCGTGCAGCCGCTGATGCAGGCCCGACTGCAACAGCCACTGCGTCGAGACGATGTCGATGCGCTCGAGCCCCGCGAGCCGCGTCAGCAGATCGAAATCGACGGCCGCAAGCCCGTGGGCATCCGCAATCCAGTCGCCGACGGCGACGACGACGTCCGTCAGCGGGCTGGACGCCGGCGTCGACAGCAACCTCGCGCGCAGCACGTGCTCGTCGACGGCGCCGGAGTCCTGCAATCGCGCTTCGTACGAACGAAACGACGCCGTCAGAAAGCGCGTCTGCTCCAGCAGCCGCACCGCGCCGCGGTCTTCGTCGCCCTCGAGCCGTTCGCCGATCAGCTCCTCGAACCGCTGGACGCTCTGCCCCTGCCGCCGCAGCTGGTCGTAGAAGCGCAGCATCTCCGCGACCAGGCCCGGCCGGACGTCGAATGGCGGCGCCTGTCCCGACGCGATCGCGTCCTTGGCCGCCGACTGCAGCACGACCTCACGCTCGAGCGTCGTCAGCACGCGCAGCGGCTCGGCAAGCCGCGCGTTCAGGTTCGCATAGAGATCGTCGCGCGTGATGATGTCCGCCGACGGCACCGACCGCCGCAGCTCCGCCGCCGCGGCGCGCGTCGGCACGATCACGGCGACCGATCGGAACAGGTCCTGCGGCGTTTCTGACGAGAGAGAGACGACGGCGCGGCGGAAGGCGCGGATGTCGGGGACGCGAATCAGCCGCGTCCGGCGAGGCGTGATCACTGCAGTTGCGGCCGCCGCAGGAGCTTCTGGATGTCGGTCCTCGCCTTCGCGCCCAGCATGAGCGCGCCCGCCGCCGCCGACGAGGCGTCCCACGCGCGCGGCAGGCTCTCGGCCATCGTCGCTTCCCGGCGGATGGCCGCCGCGTTCTGCGCGAGCGCCACGGCGCTGACAAACAGCGCGTGCGCTTCGACGAGCTCCTCCGGCGGATGAATCGCGGCGGCGGCTCTCAGCAGCCGGGCGATCGCGCGATCGATGAACTTCAGCGTGCCGGGCGGCGTGCCCGCGAGCGACTTGATGTCCTCGAGCGCGGATTTCAGCGCGGCGAACTGCTCGAGCGGCGCTCGAATCGCGAGCCGGTACTCCGCAAGCACCGGCGCACGGAGCGCGTAGCGATCGCGGGCCAGCTGCAGGCGGCGCGCCGCATCGAGCTTCTCTTCGATCGCGGCGACGAGCGAGTTGACGACGTCGGGGCGGGCGCGGCCCATGAGGTCGTCGTTCGTGTGGACGCGGGCGACGAGCTTTTCGAGCGCGCGCACGTCGCCTTCGTGCGCGCGCAGGTCCGCGAGCCTCAGCAGCCGGCGTGACAGCGATTCGTAGCTGCGGTCGACTCTCGCTTCGGTCGCGATCGCCCGGGTGACGGTGGCGCTCGTCGTCGTGACCCATTCCGTCGGCACGCCGTCCTTGCCCTTCAGACTCGTCAGCTCGCCGAGCGCGGACTTGTAGAGTTCGACACGGTCCGTCGACGACTCCGACAGGCGCGCGGCCAGGAGCACCTGTTCGATCGACTCCTTCAGCGACGGCGCCGGCAGCAGCGGCTCGTACACCGGAGGCGGCGTGCCGGTCGCGACGAGGTTGAAGGCGAACTGCCCCTGGCGCGCCTGTCCGGACGATCGCAGGTCCGCGATCGCGGCGTCGAGCATCGTCACGAGCTGGCGGATGTCGGGTTCGCGGTAATTGAAGTGATCGGCCGGCCACGCGACGAGCTTCCGGCGCGCACCTTCGACGATCTGCAGGCGCGCCGCCGTGTCGTTGGTCTGTCCGACCTGATTCAGCGTCGCGGCGACTTCATTCGACAGCGCCGTGTAGTCGTTCTCCGCCTGCGTTTCGATGTAGCGCCCCGAGCGCGCGGACTCGGCGTAACGTTCGGTGCGCGGCCAGTCGACGCGATCGGCGGCGATGCTGGTGAGATGCAGCGGCGGCGGCGTGCCGACGCCGGTCGGCATCGAGAAGACGACGCGCTCGCCGACGCGGGCGACTTCGCCGTAGCTCACGAGCGTGCCGCCGTCTTTGAGAAACACGCGGAAGAGCGTCGCGTCGCTTTCCGCCGACGATCCGCGGGCGCACATCAGCAGGACGGCATATGCCAGAACGCCTGCTAACGTCCTCATCTTCATGAAGTTTCAAGCCTAGTGGCGAGGGTGAATCGCGTCAAGTGCGGTCGGGTGTTGAAAACCTGTGGATGACCGGTGCAAAAGCTGTGGATGTACCGACAACGCAAATATTTTTTCAGACGTGACGCCAGTGAAGCGCGAGCCGATCGCGCCTGTGGACGCGTTTTCGTACGGCGCTTCGCTTGATCGCGTGTCGACGGTGCATAGAATCGTCGGGCTCCCGGAAATTCCCCCATGCTGCACCGATTTCAAGAACTCATTGGTGGCCGCTCCTACACGATCGAAGTGAAGCCGGTCGCGCGCGATCGCTGGCGCGCGTACATCGTCCGGCTCCCCGGCGTGCCGACGGCGTTAATGCCTTTTTACGGGGCGACGCCCGCCGACGCGGCTCGCGAGCTCAGCAATTGGCTGACGAAAGCGCACGAACGGGTTTCAAAACCCGGCGGATCCGTTTAAAATTCCCGCACCGTTTTGACGCGAATACTCTCAGCCGCGGCAGCGGTGCTGCTTGCGACAGCACTGCTGCGCGCCGACTCGCGCGATTTCGAGCGGCAGCTGCGGCAGCAGGCGACGACCGATCGCACCTGGCGTGCGGCGAGCGAAGGCTACATGCGGATGGAGAAGATCTCCTATCGCAGCGCCGCCGACGGCCTCGACGTGCCGGCGTTCGTCTTCCGTCCGCTCACCGGGGCGGCGCGCGGAAGCCGTGCGGCGCTCGTGTGGGTGCACGAAGACATCCGCGGACACCTGTACGAACACTACATTCCATATATCCGCGACGCCGTGGCGCGCGGCTATGTCGTCATCGCGCCTGAATACCGCGGCAGCATCGGCTACGGCGAGAAGTACTACGACGCGATCGACTACGGCGGCGCCGAGGTCGACGACGTGGTCACGGCGGTCGACGTGTTGAGGCGGCAGTATCCCGAAGTCGACTGCCAGCGCGTCGGCATCATCGGCTGGAGCCACGGCGGCATGATTACGCTCCTGTCGATTTTCAGGAACCCGGGAGTGTTCCGCACGGCCGCCGCGATCGTTCCCGTCACGAACCTGATCGAGCGCGTCGAGCGCAAAGGCGTCGAGAAGCAGCTCTCGATGATCGATCCGGCGCACCGCGTGTTCGGCTCAGGTCCCGAGACGAAGCCGGACATCTACCGGGAGCGGTCGCCGCTGTTCCAGGTCGACAAGCTGCGGATTCCGCTGCTCGTGCACGTCGCGAAGAACGATCAGGACGTGGAGTTCGAGGAGGACATGCCGCTCGTCGAAGCGCTGCGGACGCTCAAGCCGACGCTCGCGGTGACGAAGGTGTACGACCATCCGATCGGCGGCCACACGTTCGATCGACGCGTGGATCACTCGACGTGGGAACCGGAGAACAACCCCGATCAGGTGGACTCGTGGAAGCGGATCTGGCGCTTCCTCGACCGCACGTTGACACCGCCCTCGTTCTCCGCGAGCGCGAGCAACTGAGTTAGACTAAAGGTTCCTCTTCCCGACGAGTGGGCCAGTAGCGCAGTTGGGAGCGCGCATGAATGGCATTCATGAGGTCACGGGTTCGACTCCCGTCTGGTCCACCACCTTCGCTCCCCGGGATCTCGCGGCTGGCAAGCCAATCTTTGAACCCCGGCGTCTGACTCCGGCATGAAGTGCCTCGCGCTCGCCGCCGTCCTTCTTGCGGCACAGACGCCGTCACAGTTCTCCGGCGCCTGGAGCGCCGCACACGACGGACGGACCTTCGCGCGGCTGGAGTTGCGCGCCTCTGGCGGCAGCTTCGAAGGGCGCATCAGCCTTGGAGCGATGCACATGGACGGCAAGGGCATCGTCGATCGCGTGGACGCACCCGCGAGCAACTTCACGGCGATCTTCGACGTTCAGATGCGGGGCGGCGTGCTGTCGTTCGCGCGCAAGGACGGCGACGACACCGACCGCTTCGAGGTTCGCCGCGACGGCGAGGACCTCGAGCTGCGGTTCCTGATCGCTCCGGAACTCGCGGCGGAGCTCGCCCGCGACGGCGTCCCGCGACCCGCGCCCGTCCGGTTGCGGCGAAGCCCGTAGCGCGATGAAATCGGCGCCCGCCCCCGGCCTTCGGCGCTACGATACCGGGATGCGCAACGCCCTCCTGACTGTCCTCGCGATTCATTTCCTGGCCGCCGCTGCCTACGCGCAGGTCTCTGACGGCGGCTACGACAAAGCGCTGTCCACGTCGCTCGCCGCGAGCGCGAAAGCGATGCACGCGACGATTCGACGCGATCTGGCGGAAGCCGCCGACGCGCTGCCGGCCGCCGACTTCGGATTCAAGCCGACGCCGCAGGTCCGCAGCTTTGCGCAGCTCGTGGGCCACGTGATCAACGCGAACTTCTTCTTCTGCTCGCAGGCCAAAGGCGCCGCGATGCCCGCGAGCGCCAACATGAATTTCGAGACCGTGACCGACAAAGCCGCGCTCATCAAAGGGCTCACCGAGGCGCTCGCCGTGTGCGACGACGCCTATCAGTCGACGACGGACGCGAACTTCGCGCAGAAGCTGACGATGCCCGGGTTCCCCGGGATGAATCCGAAAACAGAGACGACACGCGGCGCGGTGCTGATTTTCAACACGACGCACAACAACGAGCACTACGGGAACATGGTTCTGTATCTGCGGCTGAAGGGCAAAGTCCCGCCGTCCACCGCGCACGCGCAGGCGCCACAACCGAAGACATAGCGAGGCACGACATGCGGCTGGTCTCTCTCGCCACCGCGTTGATCTGTGCGGCTGCCGTCGCGCAGCCGCACGGCCAGACGTTCGACACGGCATCCGTCAAACCGAATCAGTCGGCCACCTGCGATCGCGACGGGACGCTCGCCGGCGGACGATTCGCGATGACCTGCTCCACGCTGCGCGAGCTCGTCACCTTCGCATATCCACGACAGAGCGGCCGGCTGCGGGGCGACACCGAGATCACCGGCGGGCCGTCGTGGATCAACGCCGACCACTTCGACGTGATCGGCAAGATTCCGGAAGGCAAAGGCCTCGGATTCGACGCCGGCAACACCGGCTCCGCGAGCGTGACGTCCGCGCAGCTGTCGGCCATCGATCAGGTCCGCGCGATGGTTCGAGCGGTACTTGTGGATCGATTCAAGCTCGCGGTGCGCCACGAGACACGCGAGCTTCCCGCGTACGAACTGCAGATGGATAAAGCCGACGGCAGGCTTGGCCCGCGCCTCGAGAAGGTCGACGCCGACTGCGCGGGACGGCCCGCCTCAGGCCACCTCTGCGGAGGGTTCAGGACGATGGCGCCGGGACATATCGTCGGCGGCGCGGTCCCGATGTCGCTGCTCGCGCAGTTTCT
>DATNBT010000218.1:0-2874 GCA_035571855.1 Vicinamibacterales bacterium | reverse complement strand
TCGGATTGATGGCGCTGTCGCCGTTTGCGAAGACCAACGGCTATTCGAGCACCGTGCCGTACACGCACAGCTCGCTGCTGCGGACGCTACAGACGATTTTCAACGTGCGGCCGTTTTTAGGCGATGCGGCGCGAGCGAACGACCTCCACGATCTGTTTGCCGGCCCGTGAGATCAGCGCTGGCTGCGGATCGTGTAGTCCGTCCACTCCTTGATCCTGCCGTCCTTCACGAAGAACACGCCGACGCCTTCCCACGTCAGCGGCCGCGGCATCATGAACCGATCGATGCGGTGGGTGATGACGATGGGGCCGGAGACGGCGACATCGAGGATGCGGAATTCGACGAGCGACGAGGTGTCCACCGCGCGCTTCAGCCGCTCGATGATGCCGTCGTGCCCGTTCACCGCCGGCGTCGTCTCGGTCATGCGGTAGACGCAGTCGTCGGCGAGGAAGGGGAGCGCTTTGCTGACGTCGCGGGAAGACCAGACGGCGCAGAAGTCCGTCACGAGCTGAACGTTCGCCTGCTCGCCGGCCGTCCGGTCGGCGGCGTCGGCGCTCGTCTCACCGCCCAGCACCGCGGCTGCGCCGACGCTCGCAGTGAGAATCCTGAAGAGACTCCGCCGGTCCATCAGTTGACGCCGTCGAGCAGCGCCTGGCAGACGTATTCCTGCAGCTCCCAGCCGGGCGCGAGCGTGAACGTCCGCGTGAACGAGTACGGCTTCGTGAACGCTTTCGGATCGTCGATCGTCAGCGCGACGTTCATGTGCCCGAGATCCGGACGCGTGTAGCGCTCGGTCAGATGCATCTGATCGCTGTGCGGCTTGCCGGTCGAGTCGAGCCACGTCTTCTCGTTGAAGCCGACGGTATCGACGACGATGGTGTCGCCGTCCCATGTGCTCGTGCCCTGGCCGCTCCAGCTCTCCGGCTCGATATCGAGATTCGGCTTGCGGCCGTCGAGGAAGAAGCGGCGGTAGCTGTGCGTGTTGCCTTCCCACATCATCAGCAAGGTGTCGGGCCGCTGCAGGATCTTGTAGGGCAGCGCGTTCACACGGACGGCGCCGTTCGGCAGGCAGTATTTTTCCGGATCGTCCTTCTGATGATTCGCCTTCCGCTCGTCGTACAGCTTCTGCGCCCACGGCTGATACGACGGCTCACCCGGCAGCTTCGTCGTCGTCGGCACCCAGACGCCTTCGAAGCTGACCCTGCCGTCATGCGTGCGGGGCGTCGCACCCGACGGAGGCGCCGGCGCTTTTCGCGGCGCCGGAGGCGGCACGCCGCCGGACTGCGCGAGCGCCTTCTTCGTTCTGTCCTGGGGCGACGGCGAGTCCTTGAGCAGCGCGTCGAGATGAGCCGGATCCTGGTTGTTCTCGTTGCAGACGTACTCGGTCATCTCGAACCTGGGATCGAGCGCGATGTTCTTGCGCTGCGTCCACGCTTTCGGAAAGACGCCCGGATCTTCGATCGTCGCCTCCTCCTCGAGGTTCCCGTAGTCGATACGGTGGAACTTCTCGACGAGGTGCATGTCCTTCGTATGCGGCGTGCCGGCGAAGTCGAACCAGGAGATCTCGTTGAATCCGATCGTGTCGACGACGAGCCAGTCGCCGTCCCAGCGGGCGCGCGAGTCGCCGTAGTAGGTCGGCTTCAGGTTCTTCGGGTGATCGGAGCCGTCGAGAAACAGCTGCCGGTACATGTGCGTGTTGCCTTCGAAGAGGATGACGACCTCTTTCGGCGTCGAGAAGAGCGCCGTGTGATACGGCGCCATGCGCGGCGGACCGCCCGGCAGGCAGCGCGCTTCGAAGTCTTCCGCGCCTTGCCTGGCTGCGCGCGCGTCGATGATCTTCTGCGCCCACGGCAGAATTTCCGGCGCGCGGCCGGTGAACCCGATGCCCGTCCAGATTCCGGTCAGATCCGGATGGCCGTCCCAGAGCATGGGGAGCGGACCGGCCGGTCCGCGCGCGGCGCCGCGTCCGCGCTGTGCCGCCAGGGGGACGAGCGCGGCGACGATCGCGATCGCGAGGAAGGGAAGGACGCGCGCCTTCATTGCGCGGGCGCGTTGTCTCCGCCCGACGATCCGGCGAACACGCGGCGGCCGTCGGCGAGCTTCACGACGCGCGCGTTGGCTGTCGTCGAACCGTCTTTCGCGCGGGCGCCTTCGACGGTGACCACGTCGCCGATTTTCAGCGAGTCACGCCGCCAGCCCTGTTTGACGAGCACGGGAATCGCGCCGAGCTCGAAGTTCCAGTGCGTCACCTTGCCGTCGGCGTCCGACACGTCGACGTAGAAGCGCGCGTGCGGATTCATCCATTCGAGCTTCGTCACCGCGCCGGTGATTGTCACGGGCTTGTTCGCGTCGTATTCCGCGGCGAACGAATGATGGGCGCCGAGCGGGGCGGTCGCCGCCACGAGGCCCAGCATCGCCAGCCCGATCAACAGGTTCTTTCTCATCGGCCTGCCTCCGGCCCGACACTGTACACTAGAACGCGGGAGGTGTGACGTGCACCGAACCTTAGGAAATTGCCCCTCGTCCTAGATCTCAGACGAGCCTCGGCGGGCTTTGCAGCCCAAGCCCCAGCAGCACTTCTTCCAGTTCTTGATCCACCTTCGTCAGCCGCTCGATGATGCGTTCCGTGAGGACGACGGTCGCGCGCGGAAACGGCGGCAACGGCGAGCGCCGCGCGCCGGCGAGCACGTCGTGAAACCGCCGGAGGTCGTCCGCGGATTGTGCGATGACGTTGAGCAGGGCGTCGACGGCGGCATCCGCCGCCTCGACGGGCATCGAATCATCCATAGCGCGTGACGTAGCAATATGCGGTCCCGTGTGTCGCGCGATTCCTACGTCGGGCGCCGGACAGGGCTAGGGGCCTGTACTACGTTG
>DATNBT010000217.1:0-2156 GCA_035571855.1 Vicinamibacterales bacterium | reverse complement strand
CAGACCCGCGATCGCAGCGTGACGCATCCCTAATCCCTAATCCCTAATCCCTAATCCCCAGTCCCCAGCCCCTATTTCTGGAAGTTCACGTGCACGTGCATCATCACTTCGATCGGCTGGCCGTCGAGATGCGTCGACGTGAATTCCCACTGCCGCACGGCGGTGATCGCCGCCTCGGCGAGGACGGGATCCGCGGAACCGACGACGCTGATGTTGGCGACGTCGCCGTTCGCATCGATGCGCGCGTTCAGTTCGACCGGACCGCCGTCCGATCCGGGAGGATAGACGGGACGGACGTCGCGAAGCTTGACCGGCGGCCGGATGCAGCCGCCTGCCGTCGACTGCGCGCACGGATCCGGCTTGTCCGCGGGGCGCGGACCGGTGATGCCCATGACGAGGGGACGGCCGTCGGACGCGCTGCTGACGGTGATCGTCTCTTCGAGCGATCCGAGCCGCAAGGTCGCGTTGAGCGTGATGTCGCCGCCGGCGGGGACGTTCAATCCCTCCCGTTTCAAGTACGCCATGCCGAGCGACTCGAACATGAGTTCGTAGGTGCCGGGTTGAACGCCGACGAACTGGTAATAGCCGTTCGCGTCGCTCTTCACTTCGCTCTTGGTCTGTGCCGCGGCGTTGGACAGCACGAGACGCACGCCGGGAATCGGCCGGTTGTTCTGATCGAGCACCGTGCCGGCGACGCCGCCGAACTGTCCCTGTGCCGACACGCCGAAGCCGGCGACGAGCACGGTGACGGCGGCGAGCACGACGCCCGCGGCTATCGAGGCGCTTCGAGTAATCGGATCGCGATTGAGTTTCACGTTCAGCATGGCCCGGACTCTCCTCTCGAGACTTGAAGGACGCGCGATGGCCGCCGCCGGCACGAACCGGTGGCTGCCGTTGCGAAACGCGCGCGCCAGATCTACAAGCTCGGTCGCATACGCCGAGCCCTCCACACCCATCGTCAGCACCGCGTCGTCGCACGCCTGTTCGCTCTCGAGGCGCAGACGGCGCGCCGCGATCCACACGAGCGGATTGAACCAGTACGCCGCACACAGCACTTCCACCGCGATCTGCACGATCCAGTCGCCGCGCCGCACGTGCGCGAGCTCGTGCCCGAGCACGACGCGGATCCGATCGGCCGGCCAGTCGAGCGCGTCGACCGGCAGCAGGACCTTCGCACGCATCACGCCCCAGGTGCCGAGCAGCGACGGCTGATTGCCGTGCAGCACGACCGGTGTCTCGCGCAGGCCATACGCGCGGGCGATGTCGTCCGCCGCGTCCACCCACGGCCCGGACGTCAGCCGGCGCGCGCGCGCCGCGATCCATGAAAGCCGGAGCAGACCGACGGCAAGCACGGCGAGCGCGAGCACGACGCCGGTCAGCCAGATGATCGTGATCCCGCGCATGACCGCCGCGCGATCGATCGAACCGCCCGCCGGCACGGGAGCGACGGTCGAGGGTGTGGAGGTCCCCGAGTCGTCGAACACGGCCAGCGGGCGGTCGATCACCTGCAGGCGCGAAGCCCTCATACGCAACGCCGCCGGCTGCCAGTCGGGCGCGATGGATCGGACGAACGGCGTCGCCGCGGCGCCCGCGAGCGCGACGGCAAGCACGAAGTGACGCACGGCCGCGGAGCGATGCCGGAGCAGCGACATCACCGCGAGCGAGGCGGCGACGATGATCGAAATCTTGAGCGTGGTATTCAGAAGCATCATCGTCATTCACGGCCTGCCTTTCCCGCGCGTCCCGCCTTTCCCGCCTTCTTCACCAGCTCCGAGATCCGATCCAGCTGCTCGTCGGACAACTTAGACCCCTCGCCGCCGAGAATGGCCGCGACGGCGTCTTCCGGCGCGCCGTCGAAGAACGTGTCGACGAGATGCCGCAGCGCGGACTTGCGTGCCGAACTGCGCGGCACCGCAGGTGTGTAGACATAGCGAAGGCCTTCCTCTTCGTGCGTGACGTGGCCTTTTTCCTCCAACACGCGCAGCTGCGTGCGGACGGTCGAGTAATTCGGGTTGCCCGAAAGGTCCTCCAGAACCTCGCCCGCCGTGGCACGTCCTCGGCGATAGAGGATGTCCATAATCTGACGCTCTCGTTTAGTGAGCGCGTGATGTGGTGATTGCGGCATCAGTTCTCCGTCGGGTGGCTGGCTGAATCGA
>DATNBT010000216.1:0-8888 GCA_035571855.1 Vicinamibacterales bacterium | reverse complement strand
TCCTTCGTCTTCGAGTGCGCGATGGTGACCGTCGCGTGCCGATGCAGCAGCAGGAGCGCCATCGGCTTGCCCACGATGTCGCTGCGTCCGATGACCACCGTGCGCGCGCCGGCGATCGGAATATTCGAGCGCTCGAGGATCTCGATCACGCCCGTCGGCGTGCACGCGACCAGCGTCGCGCGATTCTGCACGAGATAGCCGAAGTTGATCGGATGAAACCCGTCCACGTCCTTCGCGGGCGAGACGGCGTCGAACACGCGGCGCTCGGCGTCGTGCCCCATCGCATCGGGCAGCGGCGACTGGACGAGGATGCCGTCGTGCCTGTCGCTCTTGTTGAGCCGGTCGACGACGCCGAGCAGATCGTCGAGAGACGCCGTCGCGGGCAGCCGCGTCAGCTCGGCGAACATGCCCGTCTCGCCCGCCGACTTGAGCTTGTTGCGGACGTAGACCTCCGACGCCGGATTCTCCCCGACGAGCACGATGCCGAGTCCCGGCGGCCGTCCGGCCTTCGCCGAAAAGCTGGCGACCGCCGGAGCCACTTCCGATCGAATCTGTTTCCCTATCGCAACGCCATCAAGCAACCGCGCCGGCATGTCCCCCTGCCTCCGTTTCGAGCTTCTTCAATGATTCGGGCCGGCCGAGGACCACGAGCTTGTCGCCGCCGCCGATGATCGCATCCGGATCGGGATTGAACTCCATCCGAAGGTCGGCGCGTTGAATGCCGACAACGATGACCCCGAAGCGCTGGCGGAGATTCGCATCGAGCAGCGACCGCTTCGCGAGGCCCGAGGTGCCCGCGACGGTGATCTCCTCCATCGCCAGTTCAAGATTATCAGAGCTGGTCGCCAGCTCCACGAAGTCGACGACCGCCGGACGCAGCGCGGTCTGCGCGATCTGCAGTCCGCCGATCTCGTACGGCGAGACGACGCGGCTCGCGCCGGCGCGCTTCAGCTTCAGCGTCGCGTCTTCGGTTTCGGCCCGGCCGACGATGAACAGATCGGGCCGCAGCACGCGCGCGCTGAGCACGGCGTAGACGTTCTCGGCGTCGGTGCCGACGGCGGCGATGAGCCCCCGGGCGCGTTCGATGCCCACGCGCCGGAGGACGTCTTCCCGGCTGGCGTCCGCTTCGACGGCGAGCGCGCCGTCCTCGAGCGCCGCCTGCACCGCGTGCTCGTCGCGTTCGACGACGACGAACGGCACGGACTGGCGCAGCAGCTGCCGCGCGATGATGCGCCCGATGCGGCCGTAGCCGCAGAGGATGAAATGGTCTCTGAGATTTTCCAGCATACGTGCGCGGCGCCGTTGCTCGAAGTACTTCGGCAGGCCGCCCTCGACGACGACGGTGGCGAGCAGCGTGAACGTGTAGAGGGCGGCACCGATACCGCCGACGAGCAGGACGACGGTCAGCAGACGCCCCGCCCACGTCGCCGCCGCGGGCGACTCGACCGTCGTCACCGCGAGAATCGTGCGATAGAGGGACTGCGCGAAGCTCCAGCCTTCGATCAGGCTGTAGCCCGCGGCGCCGGCGAGGACGAGCAGCACCAGCAGGCCGACGGCGAACGCCGGCCCCTGCGCGCGTCCGTTACGCGCGGCGATCTCTGCCTCCGCTCGAGGCCTCCTGCTTCATCTGCGCGGCCATCACGCTGCGCTTGTAGCCGTAGGAGAAGTAGATCAGGAAGCCCACCGCCATCCAGATGATCAGCCGGTACCAGTTCTCCGCCGGCAGCGAGAACATCAGCAGCAGGCACGTGAGGATGCCGAGCACCGGCGTGAACGGATACAGCGGGACGCGGAACGGCCGCTCGGCGTCCGGATTGGTCTTCCGCATGATGAGCACCGCGGCGCAGACAATCACGAACGCGAGCAGCGTGCCGATGTTGGTCATCTCCGCGAGAATTCGCAGCGGAAGGAACGCCGCGAGAATCGCCACGAACACGCCGGTCAGAATCGTCGACTTCCACGGCGTGCGGAACCGCTCGTGGATATCGCCGAAAAATCCCTTCGGCAGCAGGCCGTCGCGCGCCATCGCGAGCAGCACGCGCGGCTGGCTGAGCATCATCACGAGCAGCACCGACGTGATGCCGGCCAGCGCCCCGGCGGCGACGAGATATTGCGCCGTCGTCAGGCCGTGCAGCTTGAAGGCGTCGACCACCGGCGCGTCCACGGTGATCTGCTGGTACGGCACCATCCCCGTCAGGATCGCCGAGACCGCGATGTAGAGGACCGTGCAGATGAGCAGGCTCGCTATGATGCCGATCGGGATGTCGCGCGCCGGACGCTTCGCCTCTTCGGCGTGCGTCGACACCGAATCGAAGCCGATGTACGCGAAGAAGATGATCGCGGCGCCCGCGAACATGCCGAGCGGCTCTCCTCCCGCTCCGGTCTTCCCCCACAGCGTCTTGCCGAAGAAGCTGATGCCCGTGTAGCCGTACGGTGCGAAGTTGTCGGTCCAGTTCTTCGTGTCGATGTAGAACACGCCGACGGCGATGACGAACAGGACGATCGCGACCTTGATGACCACGATGACCGTGTTCAGCGTCGCGCTCTCCTGGATGCCTTTGACGAGCACGTACGTCACGAGCGCCGTGATCACAATCGCCGGCAGGTCGAAGTACGCGCCGGTCGAGACGATCTTGCCGAGCTCCGGCACATAGTCCACGGGCGCTGTGGCCAGGACGTGCGGGACCTTCCAGTTGAAGAGTTGTATCAACTCCTGAAAGTGCGCGGACCATCCGTGCGCGACGACGCCGGAGGCGACGGCGTACTCGAGGACGAGGTCCCAGCCGATGATCCAGGCGAACAACTCGCCGAGCGTCGCGTACGCGTACGTGTACGCCGAGCCGGCGACCGGCGCCATCGACGCGAACTCCGCGTAACAGAGCGCGGCGAACACGCACGCGATGCCCGAGGTGACGAAGGACAGGATGATCGCGGGGCCGGCCTTGTCGTGCGCCGCCTGTCCCGTGAGGATGAAGATGCCGGTGCCGATGACGGCGCCGACGCCGAGCGATGTGAGCTGCACCGGCCCGAGCACGCGACGCAGGCGAGATTCGCCCTGCATCTCTTCGAGCAGTTGCTTGAGCGGCTTCCGCGCGAAAAGGTGGCTCGCCATGTGGCGCGGATTATACCCCGCGCCCTTACGCCAGCCGGTCGAGATACTGCGCCACGCGCGCGCGCGGATCGCCGGTCGACAGCAGGTCCGAGATGATCGCGACGGAGGTCGCGCCGGCGGCGATGACGTCGGCGGCACGCTCGATCGTGATCCCGCCGATCGCGACCACGCCAAGCCCGCGAGGCGCCGCACGCCTGGCGGCTTCCTGCACCAGCGTGAGCCCCACGGCGTCGTAGCCGGTGTCTTTCGACCCCGTGCCGAAGATCGGTCCCACGGCGACGTAGTCGATCGGACGCCGCACGGCATCGTCGATCTGCGCGATCGCATGCGTCGAGAACCCGATGATGCGGCCGTCGCCAATCAGCGCGCGCACGTGCTCCGGCGCGAGATCGTCCTGGCCCACGTGCACGCCGGCCGCGCCGGCGAGCCGCGCCACGTCCGCGCGATCGTTGACGATGATCTCCGCGTGGAAGGGCTCCGCCATAGAGACGAGGCGTTCGGCGGTGTCGAGGAGCCAGCGGCCCGGCCGGGTCTTTGCGCGGAGTTGAATGAAGGTCGCGCCGCCGTCGAGAAACGCGCGGCCCACCTCGATCAGATCGCGCCCCGCGCGAGTGACCGCGTCGTCGTCGAGAATGGCGTTGAGTCTAGCCGGCCTCGGCAAGGCGGCCCGACGACGGTCGATTGGCGAAGCGTTCCATGAACGACGTGCTGAGCCGGCCGGCGATGAAGTCCTTGTCGGCCAGAATCCGCAGGTGCATCGGGATGCTGGTCTTGATGCCGTCGACGACCGTCATCTCGAGCACGCGCTTCATGCGGGCGATCGCTTCCTGCCGGTCGCGGCCGTGGACGATGATCTTGGCGATCATCGAGTCGTAGTACGGCGGCACCGTGCACTCGGAGTGCGCGAAGGTCTCGAAGCGGACGCCGGGACCGCCGGGCACGCTGAACGCGTGGATGACGCCCGGCGACGGAACGAACGTGTCCGGATCCTCCGCGTTGACGCGGCACTCGATGGAGTGGCCGGTGAACGTCACGTCGCTCTGCTTGAACGACAGCCGCTCCCCCGCGGCGATGCGAATCTGCTGCTTCACGATGTCGATGCCCGTGACCATCTCGGTGACCGGGTGCTCGACCTGCAGACGCGTGTTCGCTTCCATGAAATAGAAATGTCCCGCGGGATCCATCAGGAACTCGAACGTCCCGGCGTTCGAGTACTGCACCGCCTTCGCCGCGTCGATCACGACCGCGCCCATCTTGCGGCGCATCTTGTCGCTCAGCGCCGGCGACGGCGACTCTTCGAGCAGCTTCTGGTGGCGGCGCTGAATCGAACACTCGCGCTCGCCGAGATGGACGACGCTGCCGTGCTGATCGCCGAGAATCTGGAACTCGATGTGGCGCGGCGACTCGACGTACTTCTCGATGTAGACGTCGCCGACGCCGAAGGCCGCTTCGGCCTCGCGCTGCGCCGTCTTGAACGCGTGCGGCAGTTCGCCCGCGTTGCGGACGACGCGCATGCCGCGGCCGCCGCCGCCCGCCGTCGCCTTGATGATCACCGGATAGCCGATGTCTTTCGCGATCTTGAGCGCCTTGTCCTCGCTCTCGATCGGGCCGTCGCTGCCCGGAAGAATGGGCACGCCGGCTTTCTTCATCACGCGGCGCGCGCGCGCCTTGTCCGCCATCAGCCGGATCACCTGGGGATCGGGTCCGATGAACTTGATGTGGCACGCGGCACAGACTTCGGCGAGATACGCGCTCTCCGACAGAAAGCCGTAGCCGGGATGAATCGCGTCGGCGCCGGTGACTTCAGCCGCGCTGATCACCGCCGGGACGTTCAGGTAGCTGTCGGCGCTGCGCGCCGGGCCGATGCAGACGTCTTCGTCGGCGAACTTCACATGCAGCGAGTTCTCGTCGGCCTCGGAATAGACGGCGACGGTCTTGATGCCGAGCTCTTTGCAGGCGTAGATGATGCGAAGCGCCACTTCGCCGCGATTCGCGATGAGAATCTTTTTGAACATGTCGTTACTCCGGGGGCCCCTATCCCCCGGTCACGCCGTCCTGATCGCGAACAGCCGCTCGCCGTACTGCACCGGCTGGCCGCTCTCGACGTACACGTTGACGATTTCGCCGTCGAACTCGGAGTCGATCTCGTTCATCAGCTTCATCGCCTCGATGATGCAGAGCACCTGGCCCTTCTTGACCGTCGTGCCGACGTCGACAAACGCGGCGGCGCCAGGCTCCGGGGAGCGGTAGAACGTGCCGACGATCGGCGACTTCACCACCGCGAGCTCCACCTCGTCGGCACCGGCGCTGACCGGCGCCGCAGGTGGCGCGGCCGGCACGGGCGCGGCCGCGAGCGGCGCGGCGGGCATTCCGGCGACCACGATAGCGGGCGCAGCCGCCACGGCACCCGTGGACGCGTCCTTCCGCAGCCGGAGTTTGAGGCCCTCGCGTTCGATTTCGAACTCCGAGAGGCCGTTCTCGCGCATCAGCGCGAGGATTTCTCTCACGTCGTCGAGATTCACAGTTCGAGCAGGTCCGTCGTCACGCGCGTGAGCACTTCGACGCCATGCTGCGTGACGAGCACGTCGTCCTCGATTCGCACACCACCCCAGCCCGGGAGGTAGGCACCGGGCTCGATGGTGAACACCATCGCAGTGTCGACCTGTTCGTCGACGTCGCTTCCTGCGGCGGCGTCGCCCTGACGCCGCGTCACCTTCGGATCCTCGTGGATGTCGATCCCGAGGCCATGTCCTGTCCCGTGGCCGAACGCGTCGCCCAGCCCGCGGGCGTTCAGGACGTCCCGGGCCGCCGCGTCGATCGCGAAGCGGGAACGGCCGGGTGCGACCGCCTGAATTGCAGAATCGTGCGCCGCGAGGACGGCCGCATGGACCTCGCGGGCCCTGTCGGATGCGCGGCCAATGGCCACGGTCCGAGTCAGGTCGGAGCAGTATGAGCGGTAAACCCCTCCAAAGTCCAGCACCACGAGGTCGTTTTCGCTCAACCTTCGCTCGCCGGGATGCGCATGCGGAAGCGCCGCATTGGGTCCGCTCGCGACGATTGTGTCGAAAGCCGTGCGTTCGAAGCCGGCCGCAAGGATGCGCCGGTCGATCGCCATCGCGACGTCCCGCTCGGTTCTCCCCGCCCGGACCTCGCTGAACACGCCGTTGGCGACTTCAGAGAGCCGTCGCGCCGACTCGCGGAGCATCGCGAGTTCGTACTGGTCCTTCCGCAGCCGGATCCCTTCCACGATTTGCTCGAGCGGCACCAGATGCGGCGCCGCGGCGTTCGGCGCGAGCGTCGCCGTCAGCCAGTTGAAGCGGCTGACGGTGATGTTGGCCGCCTCGAAGCCGACGCGAGAGACGCCGAGCGAGCTCAGGAGCTTCACGAGCGTCGTGTCGTAGGTGCCTTCAACGACGGTGAGATCGAGATCGGGGCACGCTTCCGCGGACTGCTGCAGCCCCTCGACGGCCGTGACGTAACGGAAGTCGGTGATGAAGCGCACGCGATCCGGAGTGACGATCGCGATGGCGGCGCTGCCCGAGAAGTTCGTCAGGTACAGGATGTTCGAACGCGTCGTGACGAGTAGCGCGTCGACGTTCGACTGCGCGCACGCGGCGCGAACGGCGGCGTGCCTGCGCTTAAGCGCGGCGCTCGGCGCGTGCGACATGAACGGCGTCCAGAAACTGTTCGAGCGCGGCCACCGTGGCCGCGGCGCGCCGGGCCTCGGGATCCGCAGCCGGTGCCGGCGGCTCAGGTGCCGGAGGCTCGGGTGCCGGAGGCTCGGGTGCCGGCGGAGCGGGCGCGTGCACGAGGAACTCTTTCGCGGCCTGTTCGAACGAGAGGCCTTCGGTCGCGAATGCCGGTGCTTTCGGCTCGACCTGCCGCTCCAGATCGCTGATGGTCTGTTCGAGGTCCGGGTCGTGTCTCGCGATCGCCAGCGCCGCTCGGTACTGCGCGAGCGCCTCGGTCAGCGCCCCCTGACGGTGATACACGTCGGCGAGACCGCGGATCGCCGCGAGATTCTCCGGCGCGCTCTGCAGCACTTGCGCCAGCTCGCGCTGCGCGTCCTCGAACTGCTGGAGCTCCACGAGCGCGCGGCCGAGCGTCACGCGCGCCGACAGATACGTCGGATGCACCGAGAGACCCGCGCGGCAGACGTCGACGGCTTCCTGGAACATGCTGGCGCGCCGGTACTCTTCGGCGAGCTGCGCGAATGCGATCGACGACGGGTCCTGTTGGACCCGTCGTCGAAGATCTTCGAGACGCGACTCAGCCACGGCGGTCTGGATGCCGGACGGTCTTACTTGACGACGACGTCCTGGGACGCAGTGGCGTGCTGGCCCGCGTCGTCATAGACGGTCAACGTGGAGTGATACGTGTTCGCGAGCGTGTAACAATGCGCGGTGTTGGCCGTCGTCGTCGAGTTCCTCACGCCGTCGCCGAAATCCCAGTCATAGCGAGCGAGAGAATGACCGGCAGCAGCGGTACTCGATACGGCGTTGAAGAACGCGTTGGACGGATTGCACCCGTTTGCCGGGATGCTCGTAGGCGAGACGTTGAACGACGCCGTGGGCGCCGCGACCGCACCAACCGTAATAACCTGCGAGAGTGCTGTCGTTGTCCCTTGCGCGTTCGTCACCGTCAGCGTCACGGTATACGAGCCGGCGGCAGTGTAGACGTGCGACACGATCGATCCGCTCGCCACTGTGTTGTCGCCGAAGTTCCAGTTCACGGCGGCGATCGGGACGGTGCCCGGGCACACGCCACCGGACATCTGCGTACCGCAGCTCGCGGTAGCATCGAACGTGACCTGCGAGTTGGTCGGGAACGTGATCGTGGACGGCGTCAACGTGATGACGGGCTGCGGCGCGAGCGAGCTGACCAGCGTCGTCGGCTGCGCGGTCACGGTGATCTGCTGATTCGAGTTCTCCGCGATATTCGTGCCGGCGCGCACGATCGTCCCGCGGATCGTGACGGTCGTATTCGCGCCGAGGGTCGCCACCGGCGGCATGTATTGCACCGTGACGGGTTTCGTCGCATCAGTCGTGGTGCTCACGTCGCCATTGGAATTCGCACTGATGGTGCCGAAACCTGACGGAAACACATCGAGATGCACCTGGACCGCAACCGGATTGCCCCCGGGATCGAACGCCGTTATGGCGATCGCCGATGAGTGCAGGCCGTCCTGCGGCACGTGGTCCGGAGTGGCGAACATGCGCAGCGAGAGTGCCGCTTCAGCCGGGCCGGTGTTGCTCGGGCCCGCGGCGTCATGCATCGCGCATCCGGAAATCAGGACGATCGAGGCGAGTGAGAGAAGGCGCTTCATGGCTCTTCTAGAAGTCCCCAAAGTTTGCGAAATCGATGTTGATCGATCCCGTCACAGTGACGGCATTGCCGACAACATCCTGTCCGTAGAACGTCACGTCGCCAATCATCGAAATCACGAGTCCGTTGGTGACAAGCGCGAGGAGAGGCGGTTCTTCCTTGGCCTGCGAGCGGACGAGAATGAACCCCGACGTGACCTGTCCCGATGCCGGCACGGTGAAGGTCACCGCACTGTCGAAGGCGAATGGCACGTCGATGCCTTCCTGATTACGCCCATCCGTCCGCCGATACGACACGTGCACGCGGTTGATGGTGACCTGATTGTTCGTGGACGGCGTCGTCGGCGTGGTCGCGCTGACGCCGATGTCTTTGGGGACCATGTGCATGACCACCTGTCCGGTATCGCTGAAGATGGTAGGACAGGGATTCGCCGTTGTGCAGGTGCCACCAG
>DATNBT010000215.1:0-7543 GCA_035571855.1 Vicinamibacterales bacterium | reverse complement strand
GTGGACGGCAACATCTACGGCGCGCTCACGGCGGGACAGGCGTTGAAACAGTACGTGAAGGCCGCGCACTGAAACGCCGGCTGCTTCTCGCGGCGCTGGCGACAGCTGCCGGCATGCATGTCGCGCTGCTCGCGCAGCATGCCGGCAGGTTCAGAGGCTCGCTCGACGATCCCGCGATCAACTACTCCACCGGTCCGCTCGACAACGTCGTCGCCGACGTCAACGCGAAGCTGAAGGACGGCGTCCTGACGTTCGCGTTCGACAGCCGCAACGGCTACCTCAACTCCGCGCTCGACGCGCTGCACCTGCCCGTGGACTCGCAGCTCCTGGTGTTTTCGCGCGGAAGCCTGCAGGGCAAGCTGATCGACGACCAGAATCCCCGCGCGGTCTACTTCAACGATCGCGTCGCGCTCGGCTGGGTGCGGGACGGCGACGTGCTCGAAGTCGCCGCGCACGACGCGACGCTGGGCGCCGTGTTCTATACGCTCGAAAACCGTGAGCAGGCGGGGTCCGGCGCGAGCCGGGCCGGGCCGCCGCAATTCAAGCGCGTCTTCCACTGCCTCGGCTGTCACCAGACCGGCGACACGCTCGGCGTGCCAGGATTTCTGATGTTCAGCACGACGCGGCGGACGGGCACGCAGTTCGACGGCGTGCCGCGGCACATCGACCAGAGCGATCCGTTCGAACGCCGCTTCGGCGGCTGGTTCCTGACGGGCAGCACCGGATCGGCCAGGCACATGGGCAACGACCTGCCGGCGCTCGACTCGAGTCCGTCGCGAGAGCTCGCGAACGTCGATCGGATGTTCGAGCCGTCCGGATATCGCGCGCTCACCAGCGACGTCGTCGCGCATCTGGTGCTGACGCATCAGGCGGGCATGGCGAATCTGCTGACGCGCGCGGGATGGGAGGCGCGGCTGGCGACGGGCGATCCGCAGCTCGTCGCGCCGATCATGGACGGCATCGCGCGTGAAGTGGTCGACTACATGCTGTTCGTCGACGAGGCGCCGCTGCCCGCGCCGGTCCACGGGACGTCGGGATTTGCCGAGCGCTTTGCGAAAAGCGGTCCGCGGGACAGCAAAGGACGATCGCTGTACGAGCTCGACCTGACCCGCCGGATCTTCAAGTACCGCTGCAGCTACCTTATTTATTCACCGGCATTCGACGCGCTGCCCGACAGGATCAAGCAGCCGATCTACCGTCGCCTGAAGGAAGTGCTCGTCACGTTTCCGAAGGACGAGCGACAGGCGATCCTCGAGATCCTTCGCGACACCACGACAGGCCTGCCACAGTATTTGCAGTGAAAGCTGACCTGGAATGTCTGTCGGGCGGCGTTACTTCATCCGCCGGGACGATTGCTCGTTCTCGAGGCAGATCTCGTCGACGAGCTCCGTGTTCAGCGCGATGCGCTGATGCAGCGTCACCGTCCACGGCTTCGTGTACGCCTTCGGATCGTCGATCGTCACCTCGACGTCGAGATGGCCGTAGTCGGGACGGCGGATCTTCTCCCGCACTTTCGCGTCCGACATGATCATGCTGCCGTTCCAGTCGATCCACAGATCGTCGCGAAAGCCGATGGAGTCGACGACGAGCGTGGCGCCGTCCCATTTCGCTGACGAGTAGCCCTGCCAGGACGGCGTGGGATCGTCGGGCAGCGGACGTCCGTCGGTGAATACCTGGCGATAGCTCGCGTTCAGCTCGTCGAGCATCACGAGCAGGCCGGGCGTCTGGACGAACTTCAGCAGATGCGGCAGCGAGTAGTTGCGGAGGAACGTGTCCGGCAGGCACTTCACGTGCGGATCGTCCTTCGCGTTGCTGGCCGTGCGCTCTTTGACGAGCGCGGCCAGCCACGGCTGATAGGGCAGGCCGCCCTGCACGCCGAAGCCGAAGTTGATTCCGCGCGTACCCATCGGCAGCTCCGGGCCGCACGTGAGCTGTTCGGGATCCTTGTTGTTCGGGCAGAACGTGTCCGCCGTGAGCCAGATGCCGGAGAAATCGGGATGGCCGTCGGCCGTGCGCGGCGCCGGCGCGGAGAGGTTCGGCTTGCCGTCGGCCGTCTTCGGCACGTTGGCGGTCGGGTATTTCAGCCACTGCGCGCCGAGCGTGGCCGAACCGGCGACGGCCAGGGCAGCCGCTGCGGAAACCATGAATGTGCGCATGGCTTCAGCTTACCCGAGGCGGCCGGGATCGGCGCCTGCCTCACGGCCGGATGACGGCGATCGTGATGACGAATGCGAAGAAGAGGAAGGCGAGCGACACCAGGAACAGGACGTCCTTGCCGCACAATCCACGCGTGCGTCGCGAGATACCAGTGACCGCACCCATACGTGCTCCCGGCCTCCGCGCTGCTGTGGAGCAACGAGTGTTCCGCCGGGCGCGCCGCGCGATCAGGCCGGTATTCGGGGGAGATGTCCGGACGGCCGCCGCCCGGCTTTCACATTGGGGAGCCGGCTCACAAAATGCGTACGGCGGTCCCGCTCACCGCCAACCGAGCTCCGGCGCGACATATTTCAAAATGCTTTCGAGCGCGTGCGCGTTGTAGTCCACGCCGAGCTGGTTCGGCACGGTCAGCAGCAGCGTGTCGGCCGCGGCGATCGCTTCGTCGCCTTTCAGTTGCTTCACGAGCTCGTCGGGTTCGCCGGCGTACGAGCGCCCGAAGATCGCGCGCGTCTGCGCGTCGATGAAGCCGACCTGATCTTCACTCCGGGTATCGCGGCCGAAGTACGCGCGGTCGCGATCGTCCACGAGCGCGAAGATGCTCCGGCTCACCGACACGCGCGGCTCGCGCGTGTGGCCGGCGGCTTTCCACGCCTCTCGATACGCCTCGATCTGTTTCCGCTGCTGCACGTGCAGCGGCTCTCCGGTCTCGTCGTCTTTCAGCGTCGAGCTCTGGAGGTTCATGCCGAGCTTCGCGGCCCACTGGGACGTCGCGTTGGAGCTCGATCCCCACCAGATGCGATCGAGCAGTCCTTCCGAGTGCGGCTCGACGCGCAGCAGCCCCGGCGGATTGGCGAACATCGGCCGCGGATTCGGCTGCGCGAACCCTTCGCCCTTGAGCACCTGGAGAAAGACTTCCGCGTGGCGGCGCGCCATGTCGGCGCCGGTCTCGCCTTCGGCCGGCGCGTATCCGAAGTATCGCCAGCCGTCGATCACCTGCTCGGGCGATCCGCGGCTGATGCCCAGCTGAAGGCGTCCGCCGGCGATGATGTCCGCCGCGCCCGCGTCCTCCGCCATGTAGAGCGGGTTCTCGTAGCGCATGTCGATGACGGCCGTGCCGATCTCGACCTTCTTCGTGCGCGCGCCGACGGCGGCGAGCAGGGGAAACGGCGAACCGAGCTGCCGCGCGAAGTGATGCACGCGGAAATATGCGCCGTCGAGGCCCAGTTCCTCGGCGGCGACGGCGAGATCGATGGACTGCAGCAGCGCGTCGGACGCCGTGCGGACTTCCGAATACGGCGACGGCGTCCAGTGGCCGAATGAAAGGAAACCGAGTCTCTTCACCTGTTGAGCGTACCACGCAGGTGACGATCAGTTGATGCGAATGAATTCCTTCAGCACCTTGATGCCCGCCGTGGCGCCGAAGGCGATGGCGCTGCTGACGGCGACGTCGTGGGCGGTGTAGGTCGCGGGCTCCCACGCGTTGGCGAGCGCCGGCGTGGCGACGAGCGACACCCAGAGCGGCACGTTCGCCGAAAGGTGTCCGTCGCGGCTGTCGACGGCGACGAACACGCGGCTGAACGCGTGGCCGAGCCGCGCGATGCCCGTGCACGCGCAGCGGTCGTACGTCACGCGCTGGTGCATCGGCACGGCGAGGGAATGATCGATGACTTCGACGGAAAACACTTTCAGTGCGTCCGAGGCAGTGCGTTTCGCAAATCCGCTCCTGCCTGTCCATTCTTCCGGTTCGTTCGTCGCCTGATCGATCCCTGCGGCCGCGGGGATTTCGACCCACCAGAGCGGCGACCGCACCGTGTCGTCCAGGAACTCCTGCATGCGGTCGTACTTATGGGCCGACTCGGCGTCGGCGGGGTTCTGCGCGAAGCAGGGAACGGACGTCGCGACCGCGGCAAGAAGGGCGAGCAGCGTTTTCATGCTGCATCGCGGATGCAACGAGCATGCTCAGCTCACGGATGAGGTTACTTGCAGCGGACGGCAGGCGGTCTGCGATTGCGCCACCTGCGGTGGCAGTGATCGCAGGAATTGCTGACGGCCTCACTGAGCTCGCTGATCTTGTCGCGATCTTTCGCCTGCGCGGCCTTGTACGCCTGCATCGCGGCGTCGCGGACCTCGTTCACGAACTTCGCCCACTCCGGATCCGTCGTCGGCGCCGGAACGCCGGTCGAGCACATTCGCGGGATCAGCAGCAGGTTCGTGGATTCGGCGAGCGCGAGCGCGGCGTTCTCGACGGCCTGCCACTGCCCGAACGTGGCTTTGAGCGGATCGGTCGAGAGCGAGGGATCGAGGTCCTGCTTCACGTCGCCGGGATTCTCGAATTGCGGGAAGAACACGACGTTCGCCGCGGGATAGAACACCCCGCGCATCAACTGATTGAGGTTGGCGTACGCGATCGGCGCCGGGCTTGCCGCCGGCGTTTGTGCCGCCCCTGACTGAACGAACACCGCCGACGCGAGAGAGAGAGTCAGGATCGTCCTGCGCATGACCGTCATTATGATGCAGCGCGGGCGTGCCCGCTCACCTCGGCGCCCGCATCGGCGGCGAGCGGCAGGCAATCGACGACCGCGAGGACCGCGACGACGGCGACCATCAGAAATGCGAGATGGAAGTCCGCGGTCACCGGCGTGGACGACGGCTGGCGGCGCAGCCATGCGGCGAGCCGGAGCGTCACGGCGCCGACCGCGACGCCCATGCCCATGCTCATCTGGGTCATCACGGTGAAGAAGCTGTTGGCGGAACTCATTTCCGTCTGCGACACGTCGACGAACGCCATCGTGCTGATCGCCGTGAACTGCATCGACCGCGACAGGCCGTGCGCGAAGAGCACGATGATGATGAGGGCCGTGGGCGTGCTCGGGCTCAGCAGACTGAACGACGCGATCAGGACCGCCGTGATCACGCCATTGGTCAGCAGCACCCGCCGGAACCCGAACCACCGGAGAATGGGCGTCGTGACGGTCTTCATGAACAGGTTGCCGGCAAACATCGCGAGCAGCAGCAGCCCGGATTGAAACGCGTTCAGGCCGAAGGCGACCTGAAACAT
Source organism: Vicinamibacterales bacterium (assembly GCA_035571855.1). Classification (GTDB taxonomy): domain Bacteria; phylum Acidobacteriota; class Vicinamibacteria; order Vicinamibacterales; family CAVVIG01; genus DATNBT01. The sequence goes on along the minus strand of DATNBT010000215.1, from coordinate 2,328 downwards.
CAGCGGCAGCAGAAACGGCGACACGCTGATCGCCAGCCGGAACAGCGATCCTCCCGCGATCACGACGGCGAACGTCCGGTGTCTGAGCGTGTCGAACTGGATGAGCGGATGGGCGGCGCGCCGCATGTGCCACACGGCCGCCGCGCCGGCGACCGCGCCGTAGGCGAAGAACGATCCGGCCGTCGCCCAGCGGACGTTCTGCTGCCCGAGAAGCTCCAGCGAGTACATGATCGAGGTGCACGCGGATCCGGCCAGCGCGAATCCGAGCCAGTCGAACCGCCGGCTGTGCCCGGGCGCGTTCGTGATCCACATCAGCGCGAGGACGATGCCGATCAGGCCGAGCGGGACGTTCAGATAGAAGATCCACCGCCACGAGAAGTACGTGGTGATGAAGCCGCCGACCGGCGGACCGATGACGGGCGCCGCGAGTCCGGGCCAGGTGATGTAGGCGATCGAGTGAACGAGATCCTTCTTCGCGGTCGTCCGCAGGACGACCAGCCTGCCTACGGGGACCATCAACGCCCCGCCGACGCCCTGCAGGATTCTCGCGGCGGTGAACTGCCACAGCCCGCCGCTCAGGCCGCACAGCACCGAGGCGAAGGTGAACAGGCCGATGGCCGACGCAAACACCGTTCTGGCGCCGATGCGATCGGCAATCCAGCCGCTGACCGGGATGAACACCGCCAGCGTCAGCATGTACGCCGTCATCCCGATGTTCAGATCGACGGGACTGACGTTGAACGTCTGCGCCATCTGCGGCAGGGCCGTCGCGATGACGGTCCCGTCCAGGTTTTCCATGAAGAACGCGCCGGCGACGAGCAGCGCGACGAGTGTCGATGGCGGCATCAAGAAGTTGTGAGGAGTGATCGTCTCGAGGGCGTCAGCATTATCCGTCCGCACGCACCTGTAAACACTCTTGAAACAGTGAATTTGGTCTGGAGCCAGCTCTTCACTTAGTGGCATAATCCGGACTCTAAGCCCATCCATTTTTTTTCGCAGGGGAGATGCCATGAGCGGTCGTGTGTCCAGTCGGTTTGCGTTTGCCGGCCTCGTCGTTTCAGTTCTGGCGCTGACGGCCGCCGCTGATTCCCGCGCGCAGACGCGCACCCCGCAGGGATATCTGGACACCTTGACGAATCCCCGCTCGACCGTCGACGAGAACGGTCACATCGTGGTGACGCTCGAGGCCGCCGGTGAGCTGCGCGGCCTGATCACGATCGAGCTCGATGCCGACGCGGCGGGCGGCTTCACGGGCAAGTGGGCGATGGCCGTCGCCTACACGCAGAACCTCAACCCGGACGGCACGGTCGACAACACGCCTCCGCAGCCGGAAGAACCGGGGCCGGTCGATCCCGAACACCACCACGAGTACATCCGCTTCGTGAACGAAGGCACGGTGAACGGCACCGTGCAGACCGCTTCGCTGAAATACGCCGACGACGGCACCATCGTCGGCCTCGCGTCCGCGCAACTGCTCGTCGACTCCGGAAGCGTCAACTTCGCGGGCGCCACCGGCGCCGGCGAGATCGTGCCATCCGCGCTCGATCCGAACGCGACCACCCTCAGCCTCAGCTTCTAGGACCGGAGCGACGTGATGACCTCCTTCTCCGCAAAGAAACTCTTCGTCGTCTGCGCGCTGGCCTTCGTCGCGCTCTTCGCCAGCGTCAACAACGCCTTCGCGACGCATTTCCGCTACGGGCACATCACCTGGCGCATCCCGAACCCCACGACGCAGAAGAACGTCGTCGAGATCCGCTTCGAGATGGCGTTCCGGCGCAGCTATTTCAGCCCGGTGCCCGCTGTCGGTCCGCCCCCGACGACGCAGAACGTGGGAGCGTTTTATATCTACAGGCTGAATTCGAACGGGTCAGTGGCGGCGACGGTGTACACCGGGAACGTGCTTCTGACGACGACGCAGGTGTATCCCGCTGATGACTACTTCATCGGCGTGTACACGTTCACCTACGCGTTTCCAGCGAATACCGGGCAGACGAATTACCAGATCTACTACAACGGGTGCTGCACGATCAGCACGCTGCTCGACAACAACCACGACCTCGACTACGTCCTCACGTCGACGGTCCCGCTCAACACGCTGGCCGCGACGCCCGTCAATCTCGGGTCGCCTGTGAGCTCGTCGCTGCCCGTGACGTACGTCATTCAGAACCGTCCGGTCAGCCAGGCGATTCCGATGGCGGATCCTGACGGCGATGCCGTGTCGATCCGCCTCGCGACCTTGACGGAATCGCTCTTGAACACGCAGGCGCCGCACGGAAGCCCCGCGTTCACGGTGTCTCCGACCGGCGTGGTGACATGGACGCCGACGAC
>DATNBT010000214.1:0-2935 GCA_035571855.1 Vicinamibacterales bacterium | reverse complement strand
AGAAACTGTTGCCGTTCATGAACCACACGTGATCGGCCACTTTGACGGGCTGCAGATTCGCGGCGGCGCCGCCCTGCGCCGGACGCGGGGCACGGACCGACTCGGGCGCGCTCAGATCGTCGATGGGCGCATCGACGATGTTGCGGTCGACATCGAGCTTGCTGTGCACGACGTTGCGCCAGTCGATCGTCGTCGCGAGCGCGGTCGGCAGCTGCACGCCCTTCTCCGGCTCGTAGCCCGTGAACGCCGTGCGATAGGTGACGTCGCCGAGATTGACCTGGGGGCCGACGTAGCTCACCCACTCGGGCAGGCCGGACATCGCGTTCACAGCCAGCGTGAGCGTGTCGCCCTGGCGCACCGTGACGTCGACAAGCTGCAGACCTCCCTGCTTGCGCAGGTTCGAGAGCCTGCTCGAAGGATCCAGAGCCGCGCGCACGATCGTGATCGGATACGCGAGCAGCTCGACGCGGCGCTGCCGCGCGGCCGCGGCGCCCGCGGCCTGCGGTTGGGGCGTGCCGGCTGTCGGCGCCGCCAGGAATCCGCCGCCGATGTTGTACGCGACGTCGCCGTCGAGCGTCTCGCTGCTGCGATTGAGGCCGAGCTGCCCGGCGGTCGACGCAAACGGGAAGTCCATCTTGACCCGCTGTTCGACGCGCGTGCGGCCGTGCTCGAGATCGATGATCCGCCGGTACTCGAGCACCTTCTGCCACTTCTGCGGCGCGGCGGGATCGGCGGTGATGTTTCCGCCGCCATCCATGTACGCAAGCTCGCCGAATCCGACCATCTGCAGCGTCTTGAGCGCCATGACGCGGTCGCGCCCGCCCAGCGCCTCCGCGGCTCGCGTCACGAGCTGCTGTTCGGGACTCGCGCTCTGGCCGGCGGCGCCGATGGCCACCATCACGCACACCGCGCTCACGACCGAACAGACGGCGGACCTGCTTGACATGGCTGTTCTCCTTTTGCCGCTCACGACTTCCGGCGTCGCTTACTTCCGTCCCGACAGATCGCGGTACACGGCCTCGATGAACATGTCGGTCGTCCACGGTCCGGCCGTCGCGCCGTAACGCGTGTCGTAGTCGGCGGTGAGCCGCGCGGACTTCACCTGCGCGAGTGTCGCGCCCGTCTTCACCATCGCCCGCACGCGATCGCGGACGATGACCATCATGTCCCGGTACTCGACCACTTCATGCTCGTCGCACACATAGCCGTGGCCCGGGATCACGATCGTGCCGCCTTCTTCCTGATGCCGGTACACCGTCCGACTCAGGATGTCGTTCAGCGCCCGAATCTCGCCGTCGACGGTGCCGCCGTTCTGCAGATCAATCACGGGATACTGCGTCGTCGTGAACACGTCGCCGGCGACGATGACGTCGGCGCGGCGGAAGTGGACGATGCTGTCGCCGTCGGTCACGGCATTGCGTTCCCAGAACATCTCGACCGCGTCGTTGTTGTGAAACGTGCGGCGCCGCTCCTCGAGGAACGTGTCGCTCGGATTGCCCGCGGACGGCCGTCCCGCCGCGACCATTCGCGTCTGGACGTTCTGGTGCGCGGAGATCGTGGCGCCGACGCCGGCGTCGGCGAACTGGAGCGCGAAGAACGTGCCGCCGACGCTCGGGTCGCTGCCGGATGCACGCAACGCGACATTGCCGCCGGTGTGTTCGGCCCGGAAACTCGTGTTGGCGATGAACTGAATCGGCTTCTCGCTCAGTCGACGGATCGCGGCCACGACCTTGTCCGCCAGCCGTCCGCTTCCGGTGTCGACGACGAACGCGCCCTCGTCGCCGGCCTGAACGACGATGTTGCCCTGATCGCCGGCCAGCAAGTACAGGTTGTCGCGCAGCGGCCACGTATGAATCTCGCCGTCGCGCGGCTCGGGATCAACGGCCCGGCTCGTTACTTCTCCGGCCGAGGGCAGCAATTTCGCGCGTGCGTCGGCTTCCGTCAGCGTCGGGATCCGGCCCGCGAGCTCGGGGTACGCCGTCTCGGCGCCGCCCAGGTACGCAGCGGCCGGAAGCCGATACTTGTCGCCGAATTCCTTCACGAACGGGTTCGCGCCGAAGCGGTAGTTCGGGACCTGATCCGGCGCCCGGCCGAGGATCTGCTCGCCGTCGTCGCAGTTGAACAGCCAGTTCTGATGATCGCTCGGCTGGCGGAAGAAATCCGTGGTCCTCACCTCCGGCTCGGTGAGGTACACGGGATCGTTGATCACCGAGGTGTGCGTCAGGTGATCGCCGTGGCGGACGAAGAACTCGACCAGGGCGGCCTGATCGCTTTCCGGCAGCCCGTTCCTGCGGAGCCATCCTTGTTTAATGTGTGTCGTCTGCACTTCGAGGGTGTTGCCGACGAACCGGCCCGTCGAGAACCCCATCCACGTGTGCGGCGCGTACGCCGGCGGATGCGGCCGGCCGTCCATCCAGATCACGCGGTGGCCTTCGAAGGTCTGGTTGTACCAGTGAATCGCGATGAGCCGCTGCGTATGCGGGTCGCGTTCTTCCCAGGCGCGCGCGTTGCCGATCGAGCGGACTGAATACGGCGCCACGTACCCGTCGCACTGATGATGCCTGAGCGTGACGCGCGACGCGTCGTACGAGAGCGCGAACAACCGCGCCGCTTCGTTGATCGGGAACCCGCCGTAGTCGGCGAGCTCCGGACCGGCCCCGCGCTCGAGCGCGTCCTCGTGCAGAGGGGCGGTCCAGTAGCCGGAGAGATCGAATCCGGGAGCCGATGCCGCGCCGGGCGCAGGCGCCTGGCTGCGCAGGTCGACGCAGGTGGCCGCGATGCCCAGCGCGACGACGACGCCGATCGTCCTTGCCGTCATCGGGACGCGCATGGCCGCGGGGTCCACCCCGATGCGTCGGCTTGCTTCTTGAAGTGTGTGCTCGTCCAGAACGGCGTCGAGAGATACTGGGGATCGACGAACTCCGTCGAGACGAGG
>DATNBT010000213.1:0-4663 GCA_035571855.1 Vicinamibacterales bacterium | reverse complement strand
CCGCCGCGCTGATCGTCTACGAAGCCCGCCGCCAGCGCCATGTTTCTGTTTCCTGACGATGGACCCGGCCGCCCGGCCGACGCGGGCCCGGCTGACGCCTCCCGATCCAGCGCAGGATCGCCGCTCGCCGAGCGCATGCGGCCGCGTACGTTCGACGAGTTCGTCGGCCAGGGCGACCTGCTCTCCCCCGGCAAGCCGCTGCGCGAAGCCATCGCGCGCGACCTGCTGCAGTCGATCATCCTGTGGGGTCCGCCCGGCACCGGCAAGACAACGCTCGCGCGGATCATCGCGGAGACGACGAAAGCACGGTTCGTCTCGTTCTCCGCCGTGCTCGCCGGCATCAAGGAGATCCGCGAGGTCATGGCGGAGGCCGAGCGTCTGCGCCGATCGACAGGACGGCGGACGATCGTCTTCATCGACGAGATTCACCGCTTCAACAAGGCGCAGCAGGACGCGTTTCTGCCGCGCGTCGAGTCTGGCGATATCGTCCTGATCGGCGCGACGACGGAGAACCCGTCGTTCGAGGTGAATGCGGCGCTGCTGTCGCGGTCGAAGGTGTTCGTCCTGCGCGGACTGACGGTCGAGGAAGTCGGCGGCATCCTCAGGCGCGCGCTCGCGGACACCGAACGCGGCCTCGGCAATGAGGCGGTCACCGTCGAAGACGCCGCCATCGACGCCATCGCGATGTACGCGAACGGCGACGCGCGCTCCGCCTTGAACCTGCTGGAGTTGAGCGTCGCGGCCGCGCCGGCACCGGAGGACGCCTCCGAGTCAGGCGCCCGGCGGCGAGTCGACAAGGCTCGCGTCGAGCAGACGATTCAGCGCCGCGCCCTGCTGTACGACAAGTCGGGCGAAGAGCACTACAACCTCATCTCGGCGCTGCACAAGTCGATGCGCAACAGCGACCCCGACGCCGCGGTCTACTGGCTCGCGCGCATGGTCGAAGCCGGCGAGGATCCGATGTACATCGCGCGCCGGCTGGTGCGGTTCGCGTCCGAGGACATCGGCAACGCGGATCCGCAGGCGCTGACCGTCGCGGTCGCCGCGAAGGATGCCGTCCACTTCATCGGCATGCCCGAGGGCAACACGGCGCTCGCGCAGGCGGCGATTTATCTGGCGACGGCGCCGAAGAGCAACGCCGTCTACGAGGCCTACAATCGCGCCGCCGAGGACGCGCATCACGACGTCGCCGCGCCGGTGCCGCTGCACCTGCGCAACGCGCCGACGAAGCTGATGAAGGACCTGAATTACGGGAAGGACTATCAGTACGCCCACAACGACGCCGATGCCGTCACCGACATGTCGTGCCTGCCGCCGGAGCTCGCCGACAAAACGTACTACCAGCCGAAAGAGCGCGGCTTCGAAAGAGAAATCAAGCGGCGGCTCGACGGCTGGCAGGAGATCAAGAAGAAGCGCGGCGATCGCTCCTAGTTGAACGACGACGTCCGTCTGACGTGCGTCAGCAGAACGGGCTGCAGCTCGAAGTTTTCGAGCGTGATCCTGTTCTTCTTCTTGTCGAAGATCACTCTGGTCGCGAGCGACATCCTGCCGTCACCCTCGCCGTCGCGGTTCAAACGCATCTCGATGATCGTGAACGGATAGTTGATCGACCTCGGCTGATTCGCCTGTTCGAGGAAGCCGATGGGCCGGTCCGTCGCGAGGACGACGCGCTCGCCGCCCTCTTCGGTGGCGTCATGGTGTGCGTAGCGGATGTCCCACCCGAGCTGGCCGGGTGCCCGGAAGTTTCCCTTCACAGGGAGATCGCGAAGGACATCGAGCAGCTTGTCGTCGCCCTTCGTGGTGAGGGCGTTGATGAGCCTGTCGTGCTCGGCGTTGCTCGACCACCGATCGACTTGAATGTCGATGTTCCCCGCTGCGCCGCGGTTCGTATTGAAAGCGGCAGCGGTAAACCGCTCAGGCGATCCGAGCGTCTGCGCGCTCACGACGACGAGGGCAGCGACGCCCAGGCACGCGGCAGAGATTGTGAGGCGTCCGACGTGTCTCAACTGTTGCATATGCGGCTCTCCATGACGGAACGCTGCAAAACACAATCCACTTGTTGGGCAAAGACGCGCGCTTCTTCCTCAGTTGATCACCGGCTGCAGGCGGCCGGGGCCGCCGCAGCCGCCGGCGGCGAGCTCGCTGGCGTTGGACACGCACTTTTCCGGACGGACGTACTTGTCCCTGATCTTCTTGCGATATTCCGGGTAGATGGTTTCCGCTCCGCCCTGCACGGCCTCGAGCGGAATGCCCCAGAGCTTCGTCGTCTCGTCGACGAACGGATTCTGTCCCGGCAGGTAATGCGGCACCGTGCCCTCGCGAACGCCTTCGTACGCGACGTTGCATGGGACCGCCGACCGATTGACCGGCACCGAGCTCAACTGCCACTCCCTGGACACATACAGCGGCTCCGACAGGTACACCGGATCTTCAATCCGTCCCGTCAGGCTGAGGATGTCGGCATGGCGCGAGAAGCGCAGCGTCATCGTCGCCAGATCGCTGTGAGGCCCCCGGCGGTGCAGCAGGTTCGCGATCATGTGCGTCGTGAACGTCGTCAGCACGTCGTTTTCCCAGGTGCCCGTCGTAAAGCCGCTCGCGCTGTGGGGAGCATACGCGGAGGGATGAGGCCGTCCGTCCATCCAGATCACCATCGGCACGACGTCGAGCCACCCGCCGACGACCCACGCGATGGTTGAACCCGTCCGCAGCTCGGTTTCCTTCCACATCGGCAGCGGCGCGAAGCCGAAGGGGAAATACGTCGAGGTGTAGAACGCGCACTGCCGTTCGGGCTCGGACGCCTGCTCCTCCGAGTGACTCAACGCCCACGCTTTCGCGGCGTCGTTCAGCGGCATGCCGAGAAAGTCGTACGCGCGATGCAGGTTGGTGTTGAACTCGGTGTTGTTCCTGCTGGCCCAGTTGCCCGTGAGCTCGACGCCTTCCGGAGGCTCGTTGTTGACCTGGGCAGACCCCACGTAGCCGGCGACGACGATCGCAATTGCGGCGGCGCACAGAGCCTTCAACATCTTCATCGGCGGCTCACCATCTCGCCGAACAGGGCGTGGGATCCCACTTGGACCCGTCCGGCTCTTTCCTGAAGTGCGAGATCACGATGTAGCGCTGCTCGAGGTACACGGGATCCTGCACCACCGCGGTCACGAACATCATCGTCGTGCCGTCGTGTTCCTGAAACAGATCGAAGTACTCCGTCAGGACAGCGCTCTCGCCGTACGGCACGCCGTTCTTTCGCAGGTAGCCTGCCAGCATGTTGGTCGTCGTGACCTTGAGATACCTCGCGGACGCTTCCGGGTTGTTCGCTCTGCGCGCTTCCCAGACGGCGACCGAGTTTCCCTGCCAGGTCCGTTTGCCCGGCGTCGCCGCCCGCGCCGCCTGCCCCGAGCCTGTCGAAGGGAACTGGAACACACGCGTCTGCGTGCCCGCATCGGTGTCGACGCGCAGCGTGTTGTCGTCCTGCCAGGTGATGTGAAGACGGGTCGGCTGATACATGATCGACGCGGCGCCGTAGTGCTTGCACTGATTGCCCGTCGCTTCGTCCTGCGCCGGATCCCACGCATCCGCGATCTTCTTCCCCGCCACCGAGATCGGAATCCCCGCGTAGTCGCCCTTCGCGGGCGGCACCATGCGGAAGCGCCAGTTGTTGGTGATGAGCGACACCCAGTAGCCGGTGGGATCGAAGGGCGCGCCGGGCTTGCCGGTTGGAAATGTCGCCTGCGCCGCTCCTCGGCCGCGTTGACCGTGCGCCGGCTGCTGCAGGACCAGCAGGAGCGCCGCGATGCCGATGACGCCGGTCAGAAGCTTCATCGTTTCCTGCTCGTCAGGCTCTTGTAGACGGCCTCCACGAAATCATTCGTGGTCCACGGGCCCGACGTCGCGCCGAACTCCGGCTCCCAGCCCCTGGCCGGCGCCGCGGCTTTGATCTGATCGAGCGTCATCTTCTGGTCGATCATGTGCTGGATGGTGTCGGCGATGATGACGACCATGTCGCGGTAATTCACCACGTCGATCTGGCGGTAAATCCTGCCGCGTCCCGTCAGCACCTCGGTCCCCCCCGGCAGCACGGCCGTCGCCGTTTCGATCGCGCCGGTTGGCACCCCGAGATACGGGCCGGCCGGAATCGCCAGCTGGATCAGCCGATTCAACGCCGCGATCTCGCCCTGGACACTTCCGCCACGAGCGACGTCGATGACCGGAAATCGTGTGGCGTCCACGATGTGGCCCGCCACCACGACATCGGAGCGGCGGAAAAACGCGACCGTGTCGCCGTCGGTGTGCGCGGCGGGCAGGTGGAGAATCTCAATGCCCTCGCCGTTGAACGAGATCGCCTTCCGTGCGTCGTCGAACGTCTCGCTCGGCCACGCGTCGGCGGGAACGGCCGGCGTCAGCGCGCGCATCCGGTTCAGCGCGCCCTCGTGCGCCATGATGAACGCCGCATCGTCCGGGCCCGGAGGCCGTCCGGCACGAAACGTCAACGCACCGAGGCGCAATCCCGCCTTCGAGAGCGTACGGTTGCCGCCAACGAGATCCGCATCGGCGCTGGTGTTGATGATGTAGCGGATCGGCTCTTTGGCCAGTTTCTGAATGGCGCTGAGGAGTTCGGCCGACTCGTCCGGCGTCCCGGAATTCACGACGACGACGCCGTCCAGCC
>DATNBT010000212.1:0-9439 GCA_035571855.1 Vicinamibacterales bacterium | reverse complement strand
CGTCGCCGGCTGCGAGCACGTTCTGCTTCGTGAAGTGCACGTACGCGTCGCCGTCGGTGTGCGCGCAGTCGGGGATGTAGCCGTACCGCACGCCGCCGCTCAGTTCGCCGGTCTTGTAGAAGGTCTTGTTCGGCTGCGCGGCCTTCGGGAGCTTTGCGAACTTCTTCCCGTTCCACGGCCACGTGACGTCGGTCGTCGTCCAGAGCCGCGTGTTCTCGTGCGCGATGATCGTCGCGCCGGCTTTGCCGAGCCGCTCGTTGCTGCCGGTCTGCTCGGGATGCCAGTGCGTATTAAGTAAGGTGTGGACGTTCCTGCCGCCGGGCATCCCTGAAAGGATCGCCATCAGCGCGTCGGACCCGGCCGCGGACATGCCATCGACGATCAGCAGGCCTTTCTCATCGGTCTGCACGACGACCGCGGCTTCGCCGGGAAGCCTGACGACGTAAAGGTCGTCGGCGAGTTTCTGAATGCTGCCGGTGGAATCCGACTGCGCGAACGCGCGTCGCCCGAACACGAAACCGGCCGCGCCCGCCGCAGCGAGCTTCAGAACCTGGCGCCGTTTCACGGGTCAAGTTTAGCGAAGATTCAGCGGCTTTGGAGCAGGGCGGCGACGCTCTTCTGCGCAAGATCCGCAGGTTTTCGGCCCATATCGTCGAGGAGGTCGCTGCGCGCGCCGTGGTCGACGAGATATTTCACGATTTCGGCACGGCCGAGCTCGGCCGCATGGAACAGGGTCGTCTGCCCTTGCCGGCCCGTGAGCGTGTTCGTCCGCGCGATTCGGGCCGTCAGCGTCGTGACGTCGGTAATCCGCGCGTTCACGTCCGCACCCGCGCTCCGCAGAATCTCCATCGTCTTGAGCGACAGCTCGACGACGTTGTCGACCGGGCCGAGGCCGGTGACGTTGGCAGCGGTGCGCGAGCCGATGCCGGCCGCCGCCATGAACGGCGTGACGCCCGACGCGTTCGGCAGATCCACGAGCGCGCCGTGCGCGAGCAGCAGTTTCACGACGTCGTCGTCATGGGTCTGCGCGGCGCGCAAGAGCGGCGTCGCGCCCGTCGTCAGCAGATCGTCCTGAAAACGATTGTCGCGTCCGCCACGGCTCGGCTCCTTGAACGCGAGCTGCGGATTCGGATTCACGCCGGCGTCGAGCAGCGCCGTGATGAAGTCGAGCGATTCCTTCGTCCGCGGACCCGGACGGCTCTCGCGTCCGCCGCGCGTCGTCACCGCGACGTACAGCGCGGTGCGTCCCCACCAGTCCCAGACGTGCGGGTTGGCGCCGTGCTGCAGCAGATACAGCGCGATGTCCGGATGGCCGTTGTCGAGCGCCATGATCATCGGCGTCATGCCGTCGGGATTCGGACGATCGACGTCCACACGCGCGTCGACCATCGTCTTCACGCAGGCGGCGCATCCCGATCGCGCGGCGTACATCAGCGCCGTCAGGCCGCCTGTCGGCTTGTACTGCACACGCGGCTCGTTGCTGATCTGCGTCGGCCAGTCGGTTGCGGCCGCGCGGACAGACAGGTCCGCGCCCTTGCTGACGAGGAACGCGACCATCTCCGGCCGATTCTCTCCTGCCGCCCACATGACGGCGGTCTGATCTCGGAATTTCTCGCGGCGGTTGACGTCGGCGCCGTGCTTCACGAGCTGCTCGGCGACGGCGACGTCGCCGGTCCGCGCGGCGAGCATCAGCGCCGTCTGGCCGTCTTCGTTCGTGCCGTTCGCGTCGGCGCCGGCTTCGAGCAGCATGCCGACGACGTCTGCGTTCGCTGTGCGCGCGGCTTCCGCGAGCGGCGTCGCGCCGTACTGATTTTTCGCGTTCGCGTTCGCGCCTTTCTTCAGCAGCCGGTCGACGAGCTCACGATCGACTTTGTACGCGGCCCAGTGCAGCGGCGTCGTGCCGTCCGGCTGCGCCTTGTTGATGTCCGTCCCCTGCGCGACGAGCGCCATCGCGGTCTTGCGATCGTCACGCTGAATCGCGTCCGCAAGTCTGCTTTGCGCAAGCGCTGAACCACCGAACCCCCACACTGCCAACGTGAACCCGAGAACGACACGCTTACACCACATTGGGATTGATCTTGTTGTGGTGCGCCCACAACCCTTTCTGCACGTCGTAGAGAAACTTCTTCGGATCCTTCCACGCGCGCGGCAGATCCTTCAGCACGCCCCACTCCAGCATGTCGTTCGCGTCGTCTCCCTGGCGGATGCGATCCGCGGCGCGGTCGTAGATCGTCTTCATCACGTCGCGCTCGGCCTGCAGCTGCGCGCGCGTCATCACCGGACCGAAGCCGGGGACGATGCGTGTGTTCGCGTCGGCGAGGGAGAGCAGCTTCGTCATCGCGTCGACGCGGCCGCCGAGCCACGCGCCGGTGAGGTAATCGAGCTCCGGGTCGCGCACGGGCGACGCGACGTCGCCGACGGCGAGGACGTTGGCGTCGCGGAAGAAGACGTAGATGTCGCCGCTCGTGTGCGCGTCGATGAGGTAGCCGTACTCGATGTGCTCGCCGCCCGCGGTCATCGATCCGTTCGTGTAGAACGTCTTGGTCGGCTGCGCGCCGGCGGGACGCGGCTGCCGATAGCGATCCTCCGCGGGAATCCAGACCGGCGTGGACATCCACAGCTTCGTGTTCACGTGCGCGACGATCTCGGCGCCGCTCGCGCGCAGCCGCTCGTTTCCGGCCGTGTTGTCGGCGTGGTAGTGAGTATTGAAGAGCGTCACGACACGTTCGGCTGACACCTCGCGCTCCGACCCTGTGCCGCCGCTGTCGACGAGCACCGTCGAATTTCCGTCACGCAGTGCGACGATGTTCGTGCCGCCGGCTGTTAGTACGGTTACACGGTCGGCTTGCGCGCGCACGACTGACGGAATGACGGAGCCCGCCATCGCGCCGAAACCTGTGACGAGAAATTGCCTGCGGTCCATCGTCTCGTGCTGTAGTATGCGCCAATATGAAACCAGTTCATCTCCTCGGCTGTGGAATCGCCGCACTCATAATCGCCGCGTCGACAACGGGTTCCGCGCAGTGGCTGCATTATCCGACCGACGGCCTTCCGAGAACGGCTGACGGGAAATTCAACGCGAACGCGCCGGTGCCGCGCATGGCCAACGGCAAGCCGGACCTGTCCGGTTTATGGCATGCGCAGCAGATGCGCCAGTGCACGAACGCGAAAGGCGAGCCGGCGCCGTGCGGGATCGAGATCGGCGGATCGCCGCTCGGCGGCAACCTGGGCCGCAATCTTCCCGGCGGCACGCTGCCCTATCAGCCGTGGGCGAAGGAGCTGATGGACAAGCGGCACGCCGCGATGAGCATCGACGACCCGCACGTCCGCTGCCTGCCGGACAACCCGCCGCGGCACTGGACGCTGCCGCACATGACGAAGATCGTCATGTCGCCGAAGCTGCTCGTGATGCTGTACGAAGTGAACGCGATGTACCGGCAGGTCTTCATCGACGGCCGTCCGTTTCCCGCGGACATGAACCCGCAGTGGAACGGCTACTCCGTCGGCCGCTGGGACGGCGACTCACTCGTCGTCGAAACGCGCGGCTTCCGCGACGATCTCTGGGCGGACACCTGGGGCAGCCCGATGAGCGATCAGGCGAAGATGACCGAGAAGTTCACGCGCAAGACGTTCGGCGCGATGGACATCGACGTGACGATCGACGATCCGAAGGTCTACACGAAGCCGTTCACGGTCACGCTCAATGAAACGATCGAACCCGACACCGAGCTGGCCGATGAATTCTGCGCGGAAGGCGAAAAGGATTACGACCGTCTGCAGCGGTCGCGGGGAAAGTAGGAGGGATGGGCTGGACGGGCGGGATAGGCAGGATCGGCATCGCGTTGCTTGTGCTCGCCGCGGCGCCCGTGTCGGCGCAGTGGCTTCGTTATCCGACCGACGGCATCCCGCGGAAGAACGGCAGGCCCGATCTCACGGCGAAGACGCCGCGGCTGCCCGACGGCAAGCCGGATCTCTCCGGCATCTGGCACGCGGGCAATCGCATTCCCTGCACGAACGAGATCAACCGCTTCATCGATTGCGGATCCGAAATCGGCGGCAGCAAGCTCACGCTCGATCTCGGTCTCGATCTTCCCGGCGGCTCGCTCCCGTATCAGCCGTGGGCCGCGGCGCTCAAGAAGCAGCGCGCCGCCGACGACAGCCGCGACGATCCGCACGTGCGCTGCCTCCCCGACACGATCCCGCGAATGTGGACGCTGCCGCATCTCACGAAAGCGATCCACACGCCGAAGCTGCTCGTGCTGCTGTACGAAGTGAACGCGACGTACCGGCAGATCTTTCTCGACGGCCGTCCGTTTCCGCAGGAGATGAACCCCGAGTGGATGGGCTACTCCGTCGGCCACTGGGACGGTGACACGCTCGTCGTCGAAACGCGCGGTTTCCGCGACAACCTGTGGATCGACATGCAGGGCAGCCCGATGAGCGATCAGGCGAAGATGACGGAACGCATCCGCCGGCCGAATTTCGGCACGCTCGACATCGATCTGACGATCGACGACGCGAAGACCTACACGAAGCCATTCACGATCAAGCTGACGCAGACGCTCGAACCGGACACGGAGCTCGCCGACGAGTTCTGCCTGGAGAACGAGAAGTCCTACGACCGGATGCAGCGGTCACGCGGGAAATGAGAATTGTGGCATCTGGTCATCTGGTCATTTGGTCAATTGGTCATTTCGAACTGATCAAATGACCAGATGACCAAATGACCAGATGACTAAATTCCCGCGATCAAGCCCGTGCCGTCCCCGAAGTGCTCCTGCCGCGCGTTGATCTTGTCCAGGATCGTCAGGTGCACGTTCGCGAGCGGCGTGGGCTCTTTCAGATCGATGTGCTGACCGCCGCGGAGCTTGCCGTTGCCGCCGCCGACGAGGACCGTCGGGAGCGGCCAGCCGTTGTGCTTGTCGCTGTTCGACATGTTCGACCCGTAGAGGAACATCGAGTGGTCGAGCAGCGTCCCCTCGCCGTCCTTCACCGCGGCGAGCTTCTTCACGAACGCGGCGAAGCGCTCCATGTGCCACGTCTGGATCTTCACCAGCTTCTCGATCCGCGTGAGGTCGTTCGCGTGATGCGACACGGGATGGAACGCGTCGGAGACGCCGATGTGGTTGTACGTCCGGTTCGTGCCCTCGGCGACCATGATGTACGACGCGACGCGCGTGAGGTCCGCCTGGTACGCGAGCGCGATCAGATCGAACATCAGATCCACCTGCGCGCCGAATGACTCGAGCTCGCCGATCGGCGCCTGCGGCACCGTAATCGCCGACAGATCCCGGCTCGACGCGAGCTGCACGCGCCGCTCGATCTCGCGCAGCGTCTCGAGGTAGTTGTCGAGAACGATGCGATCGGCGGGGCCGAGATCGCGTTTGAGCGCGTTGGTGCGATCGCCGATGCGATCGAGGAGGCTCTTCGTCTCCTCCGAAATCGACGCGCGTTCCTGCGGCGTGTCGCCCTCGCCGAACAGCTGCGCGAAGATCTTCCGCGGGTTGAACTCCATCGGCAGCGGCGAGTGCGCGTCGCGGAACGACAGCGTCGTGTTGTAGAAGCACGCCGAGCCGCTGCAGGCCGCCGCCTGCTGCGTCGTTTCGGATGCGACTTCGAGCGAGGGCAGCGTCGTGTCGCGGCCGATGTGCTGCGCGACCACCTGATCGAGCGTCGTCGACATGCTGGCGCTCGCCGATCCCCGATCGGGTTTGGTGCCGCTCAGCCACGTCGCGGGCGCGAGACTGTGGACGCCGCCGACCATCGCGTTGTTCTGCAGGTTGCCGAACGAGGTGACGTACTTCTTGTACGGCTCGAGCGACGCCATGATCGGGCTCAGCTTGAACGCGTCGCCGGCGCCGGCCGGCGTCCAGCGATCCATCTCCGGCCCGTGCGCCGTGTTGCCCATGATCGCGCCGTGCGGAATGTAAAAGAAGCCCATGCGGAGCTTCGGCACGGCGGCGGTCTGCGCGAGCGCGGTCGCGGCGGGCATCATCGCGTCGAGCAGCGGGAGCGCGAGCGTCGCGCCGGCGCCTTTCAGCACGTGTCGACGAGAGAGGTGTTTCTTTGTCAGGAACATCAATGCACTCCCTGAACGCGGAACGCTTCGCTCTGAACGATCCCGGTCACGATGGCCGACAGCGTGTTTCCCTTCTCCGACGCCCGGCGGACGATCGACCGGACCTGGGGCATGTCGTACGCCTTCAGCTCACGGCCCAGCGCGTACATCATGAGCTTTTCCGTGAACGCGCGCACGAACAAATCTCGGCCGCCGAACAGCGCGTCGCGCAGCTGCACGGGACCTTCAATCGCACGGCCGTCGGGCAGGACCGTGTGCGCGTCGATCGGCGCGTTGGCGTCGGCGTCCTTGTCGCGCCACCGGCCGATGGCGTCGAAGTTCTCCATCGCCAGGCCGATCGGGTCGATGACGCCGTGGCACTGGTTGCAGCCGGGACGCGTGCGGTGGCCTTCGAGCCGCGCGCGGACGGTCTTCGCCGGCTGGCCTTTGGCGTTCGACAGATCGCCGACGTCCACGTCGGGCGGCGGAGGCGTCGGCGGCGTGCCCATCAGCTTGCCGAGCACCCACGCGCCGCGCAGCACCGGCGACGTGCGGTCGCCGTACGACGTGCGCAGCAGCATCGCGCCTTTGCCGAGCAATCCCCACCGGCGAGTGTCGTCGAGCGTGACGCGGCGGAACTGCGGGCCGAACACCGACGCGATGCCGTAATGACGCGCGAGCCGCTCGTCGAGGAACGTCTGGTTCGACGTCAGCAGGTCGCCGATGTTGCGGTCGTCGAGCAGCACGCTCGACAGAAACCACTCGACTTCGGTCTCCATGTCGCGGCGGAGCGAGTCGTTGAACGCGGGAAACAGATTGGGATCGGGCACGACCTGCGCGAGCTTGTCGAGGTCGAACGACTTCATCGCGAAGTTGCGCACGAGGCTCGAGGCGCGGCGATCGCCGAGCATCCGCAGCGCCTGCGCGCGCAGCGCGTCGGGCGTGTGCAGCTTCCCCGCTGCCGCGGCCTGCAGCAGCGCTTCGTCCGGCCCTTCGCTCCACAGGAAGAACGACAGCCGTGAGGCGAGCTCCAGATCGCTGAGCGGTCCGGCGTTGCGGATCGCGCGATAGAGAAAGTCCGGCGTGACGAGGATCGCGGCGATCAACTGCTCGACTCCGGCGTCAACACCAACCTGTCGCCCTTTGTCGTAGTACGGCATCAGCGAGTCGATGTCCGCATCTGTGACCGGACGTCGATACGCGAGGCGCGCGAGGCTTCCGGCGATGCGACGAACGCATGCGCGCTCGCTGGTGCCGGCCGGTTTGCAGATAAAGATCTTTCGCCGGCTCGGCGTCTCCGACACACCGGCAGAATTGAACGGCCCCATCACCTGCACGCCGCCGACCAGCCGCGGTTCGTGGTCGCCGCGGCTGAACTCGTCGCCGGGCAGGAAGCCGTCGGGCCCGCCGACGAACTCGTCGGTCTCGACGCGCGCGCGCTCGATGAACGTGACGGCGACGTCGAACGTGCCGGTCTTCAGCTGCACCGGGATGTTCGTGAACCGCTTCATGATCTCCGCGCGGCCGGGCGCGCCCTGGCGATCGGCGGTCCGAAGATCCCCGGTCCCACCGACGCTGCGACGCGCGACTTCGCGTCCATCGACGAGAATCACCAGCGTGTGCGGCGTGTCGAGCACGCGCGAGTAGAGATCGATGCCGACGTCCTGTACGGTGAAGCGATACTCGCCGTCGGCGGGAAAGTTGTGCCTGAACTTCAGGCCGCCGCGCGTGCCGAGCGGCAGGCCGTCGATGTGGCCGGGCTGCTCGCCCGGCGGCAGCGAGTACGTCGCGCTCGTCACCTTCGCCGGATCGCCGACGGCGAGCTTCGCCGCGACGCGCGCCGCGGCGACGTATTGATCGAGGAACGCGGGCGACACGGTGAGAGCGGCGGCGATGTTGTCGAAGCCGTTGACTTCGATCTCCGCCGGCAGCAGCTGCTCGGCGTTCAGCTCGATGCCGAGCAAGTCGTTGACGACCGTCGCGAACTCGGTGCGCGTCAGACGTTGAGCGGCGACATGCCCCGCGACGGGCGCGCCAGCGGCCGCGGCATCCAGCCTCGTCTCGAGCCACGCGACCAGCGCATCGACACTCGCCTGATCCGGCTGGCGGCTGCCGGGCGGCGGCATCTGCCGTCCGCGCAGCTTGCGCACCGCCTTCTCGAAGACGTCGGCACGCTCGCCGATGGACGCGGCCGTGATTTCCTGAAAGCTCACGCCGGCCGACTTCAGCCGATCGTTGTGACAGCCGTAGCAGTACTGGCGGATGGTGGCGAGCTGGTCGTCCTGGCGGGGTCCGCTTTCGGACGGACGCGACTGCCCGGTCGTGAACGTGACCGCACCGAAAGAAAGAAGGAGTGCGCCGGTGAGCAGCAGCCGCTGCATGCGCACAAACTGTAGCCCTTTCGGGGCTTCAGTGCATCTGGCTCCTCGGCGTGCCGGGCGGGTAGTACTTGGCGATCGCTTCGGCCATCCCGAGGTCCGAGGCGAGCACCGCTTCGACCTCGTCGAAACCGGTCAAAAACTTGATGTCGTCGAGCGCCAGCTCGTTGGTCGGATCGGTGGTCGCGACGGTCAGCTTCGCGCCGGCCTTGGCGAGCGGAATGATGTGATACCGGTTCGCCGTCTCGTTCGGCACGAGCTTCAGCACGTCGGGCGCGACCTCGCAGCGCGAGAGGTTGATCGACGCGACGCCGAACTTCTGGCTGAGCAGGTGCAGGATCTGCTCGTCCTTGATGTGCCCGAGCATGACGAGGCTCGTGCCCAGCCGGCAGCCGTGCGCCTTCTGGAACGTGAGCGCCTCCTGCAGCTGCTGGACGCTGATGTATTTCTCCCTGATCAGGAGCTCGCCGATTCGAGGAGCGGGCATAGCGTTCTGTATCCTAGCAGACGGATATTCCGCCGCGATATTCCTATGCGCGCATTTTTTGCGGTCTTCGGCTCACCGCCCGGGGCCGCGCACGGCGCGCCTCGAAATCAGGCCGTCGCAAATTGCGCGACGGTGTAGGACCGCGCCGGCAGCCTGAACGTCATCCGCTCCCCTGCCGCCGGCGGATCCATAGGCTGAGGCGCAACGCGCCGCGGGTCCTCGAACGTATTGAAGGCCTTCAGATCCGGGCCGGTCAGCGTCTCGCACGTCGTCACCCGGGCCGGCCTGACGCCACCCCACTCGAGCACGACTTCCCGTTCCGCCTCCAGATCGCGGTTCAGCAGCAGCGCGCACGCCGTGCGCTGCGACGCGTCCGCCGTGACGACGACGTCGACGAACGGGACGTCGGCATTGCGCGCGAAGTCGGCCTGGAGTCCCGCGCCTGAGACGGGATACGTCTGCGATTCGACGCGGACATCGAGCACGCGCCCGCGCGCGTATCGGAGCGCCCACGCG
>DATNBT010000211.1:0-6112 GCA_035571855.1 Vicinamibacterales bacterium | reverse complement strand
GCCGCCGCCGTGCGGCGCGTAGCCGCCGTAGGTGTCGACGATGATCTTGCGGCCGGTGACGCCGGCGTCGCCGTGCGGACCGCCGACGACGAAGCGGCCGGTCGGGTTCACGTAGATCTTCGTGTTCTTGTCCATCAGGTTCGCCGGAATGCGCTTCCTGATGATCTTCTCCGTGATGTCCGTGCGCATCTGTTCCTGCGAGACGTCGGGGCTGTGCTGGCTCGAGACGACGACCGCGTCGACGCGCACCGGCTTCATGCCGTCGTACTCGACCGTGACCTGCGACTTGCCGTCCGGACGCAGATAGGCGAGCGAGCCGTCGCGCCGGCACTCCGACAGGCCGCGCGCGAGCGCGTGCGCGAGCATGATCGGCAGCGGCATCAGCTCCGGCGTCTCGTTGCACGCGAAGCCGAACATCAGGCCCTGGTCGCCCGCGCCGCCGGTGTCGACGCCCATCGCGATGTCGGGCGACTGGCTGTGGATCGACGAGAGCACCGCGCAGGTCTCCGCGTCGAAGCCGTACTTGCCGCGCGTGTAGCCGATCTCAGCGACGGTCTTGCGGACGACGTCCTGATAATCGATCTTCGCGGTGGTCGTGATTTCGCCCGCGACCAGCACGAGCCCGGTGGTCGTGAGCGTTTCGCACGCGACACGGCTCATCGGATCCTGCGCGAGGATGGCGTCGAGAATGGAATCGGACACCTGGTCGGCAATCTTGTCGGGATGGCCTTCGGTGACAGACTCGGATGTGAATAGGAATCGGTCAGACATGCAAGCCCCTTTCAACCTCTGTCGTTATTAATGCCGTCACTGCTTCAGGCGGCAGGTTGCCGTCGACGCTGAACAGCGCGCCGCGACGGCGGTAGAACGCGAGCACCGGCTCGGTCGCCTTCGCGTACACCGCAAGCCTCTCCCTGACCACCGCCTCATCGTCGTCCGGGCGGCCTTCGAGGCCGCGGCGAACGGCGAGCCGCCGCACGAGTTCTTCTTCAGGCACCGTCAGTTCGACGACGGCGAGCTGTCCGCGTTCCTCCATGAGGACGTCGAGCGCGATCGCCTGTTCGACGGTCCGCGGAAAACCGTCGAGAACGCAGCCGGGCGTGGCGTCGAGATCGGTCAGACGATCCGCCACGAGGTCCGTCATGATCTCGTCGCTCACCAGATCGCCGCGGCTCATCGCGTCTCTCACCGTCTCGCCCAGCATGCTTCCCGACGCGACGGCGCGCCGCAGGATGTCGCCCGTCGAAATGTGGGGAACGCCGCACGCGACGGCGACCCGTGAGGCCTGCGTGCCCTTGCCACAACCTGGTGGGCCAATGAGGACGAGATTCAATGCGTAACCTTGTGATGTTAATTGTCAATGCACAGAAGCGTCAAGAACGGTGTAGGATTTGCCGCATGAAAAAGTGGTTGCTGGCGTTCTCCGTGCTCGCCGTGTGTACACCGGCACTGGCGCAGAACGATTTTTCCGGCGAGTGGGCGCCGGTCCGCAACCAGGACAACAGCGAAAATCCTTCGATCGGCGACTGGATCGGCATCCCGCTGAACGAAGCCGGCCTCGCGCGCTCGGAAGCGTGGGACGCGTCCATCCAGTCGCTTCCGGAATGGCAGTGCCGCCCGCACGGCTGGGCCTACATATATAGAGGTCCGACCGCGCTTCGCATCTGGAAAGACATCGACCCGTATACGCGCGAGGTCACGGCCTTCCACGCGCAGTGGCAGCAGGCTGCCGAGACGCCGGTCTATCTCGACGGCCGCGCCGATCCGCCCGACTACGCGCCCTTCACCTGGATGGGCTTCTCGACGGCGAAGTGGGAAGGCGACGTCCTCAAGATCACGACGACGCACATCAAGGAAGACTACCTGCGCCGCAACGGCATCTTCGTCAGCGACAAGGCCACGGTGACGACGTACTGGAGCCGCCACGGCGACTACCTCACATGGATTAACGTGGTGCACGATCCGGTGTATCTCACCGAGCCGCTGATTCGCAGCGGCGAGTACCGCCTGCAGCTCGGCGCGCAGTTTCTGCCGCATCCGTGCACGCCGACCGACGAGGGCAGCAGCGCTCCCGGCAAAGTGCCGGCGCACCTTCCCGGCAAGAATCCGTTCATCGACGAGCCGGCGCAGAGCATGAAGATTCCGGCCGACGCACTGAGAGCCGGAGCCAAGTCGATGTATCCGGAGTTCAAAGCGACGCTGGAGGGGCGGTGAAGGGCAGGATGGGCGGCACGGGCAGGACGGGCGGGATGGGCAGGATGGTGATGCTCGTTCTGATTCTGCTGGCGTCGACCGTCGCTCTGTTCGCGCAGCAGAGCGAACTCGGCATTCTGCCGCTGCGCGGCAACGTCTATCTCCTCGCCGGCGCGGGCGCGAACATCACGCTGTCGGTCGGCAGGGAGGGCGTGCTGCTCGTGGACGCGGGCAACGCGCAGATGGCCGACAAGGTCGTCGAGGCGGTGAACAGGCTCGCGAAGGACGTGACGGCCGCGCGCATGGCGGTGAAGCCGTGCGCGGGCGCCGGGTGCAGCGGCAACGAGTTCGCGTCGTTCCTCGGCACGGTGGCGTCGCCGGCGCCGCCGAAGCCGATTCAATACATCATCGACACGAACGCCGATCCCGATCACGTCGGCGGCAACGCGAAGGTCGCCGCGGCGGGGACGACGTACGGCGGGGGGCCGGGACTCGGCCAGTTCGTCGGCATCGTCCGCGTGAGCGCGACGATCTACGCGCACGAGAACGTCCTCGAGCGCATGAGCGCGGCGAAGATCCCGACCGCCGCGCTGCCGACGGAGAGCTATCCGTCCGACTTCAAGCAGTTCTTCAACGGCGAAGGCATTCACCTGATCCACCAGAAGAACGCCCACAGCGACGGCGACACGCTCGTGCACTTCCGCGGGTCGGATGTCATCGCCGCCGGCGACGTGCTGTCGACGGTGACGTATCCGGTGTTCGACATCGCGAAGGGCGGCAGCATCAACGGCGTCGTCAAGGGGCTGAACGATCTGCTCGACCTCGCGATCGCGGAGTACCAGACCGAGGGCGGCACGCTGATCGTTCCGGGTCACGGCCGCGTCTGCGATTCGGCGGACCTGGCGACGTACCGCGACATGGTGACGATCCTGCGCGATCGCGTGGCCGACGCCGTCAAGCGCGGGCTGACGCTCGAGCAGACGAAGGCCGCGCGGCTGACGAAAGACTACGACCCGAGGTACGACGTCCCGAGCTGGACAAAGGATCAATTTGTTGAAGCCGTCTATCGTTCGCTTAGCCCGCGACCCTAAAAGCGTCGCTCTGCTCTGGGTGCTGTTCGGCGTGGTGGTCGCGGCGCAGCGGGGCGCCCCGCCGGCGCCGGTCGCGCCGAGAGCGGCCGCGCCGTGGGATCCGACCGGCTACTGGGTCGCGCTCGTCAGCGACGAGTGGCGCTACCGGATGATCACGCCGCCGAAAGGCAACGTCGACTACGTGCCCGTGAACGCCGAAGGCCGCGGCGCCGCGAACAGCTGGGATCCCGCGAAGGACGAAGCGGCGGGCGAACAGTGCAGGGCGTACGGGGCGGGCGGCATCATGCGTCTGCCGGTCCGCCTGCACATCACGTGGCAGGACGAGCGGACGTTGAAGATGGACATCGATGCAGGCACGCAGACGCGTGTGCTTCATTTCGGCGCGCCTGCCGCCGCGAACTCCGAGAGCTCCTGGCAGGGATATTCGGCGGCCGACTGGCAGGTGCCCGGCGGCGGCCGCGGCGCGCCCGCGCCGGGCCCGCGCTTCGGCCAGCTCCACGTCGTCACGACGCATCTGCGTCCGGGATATCTCCGGAAGAACGGCGTCCCGTACGGAGCGGGCGCGGTGCTTACGGAATACTTTCAACACCTGAAGGACGACGACGGCGGTGAATATCTGGCGATCACGAGCATGCTGGATGATGCACAGTATCTGCAGCAGCCGTGGGTCAGGACCTCGCAATTCAGAAAGCAGACGGACGCCAGAGGCTGGAATCCCACGCCGTGCGCCGCGCGTTAGCGGCGGGGTGTGTTCTCTTCTCCATCGCGCTGATCGCGGCTCAAGGCCCGCCCTCGGACCTCGTTTCCCTCCAGATCATCGTCGCGCCGACGCAGGCGGACGCCGAGAACCTGAGGGATCGAGTCATTCGAGGTTCGCGGTTCGACGTTCTCGCCAGAGACAAGTCCATCGATCCGACCGCGCGTGACGGCGGCAACCTCGGCAGGATGAGCATCGCGTCGCTGCGTCCGGAACTCCGGGACGCGCTGGCGGGCATCAAGCCCGGCGAGATGACGCAGGTCGTGAAGATTCCGACCGGCTACGCCGTCATGCGCGTCGTGCCAGCGTCGGAGCAGGTGGATGCGGTGAACAGCGATCCGTCGCGCACGCTGGCGGCGTCGGCGACCGGAGCGACGCGAGATACGCTGGCGGTCGGGGGCCTCGTCGAAGCCGACCTCGTGTTTCAGAACGCGCAGAAGCCGCCGGGGTGGGACGAAGATCTCGCGCAGATGTGCCGCATCCGCGGCGAGTCTCTTGCCGCGGTGCAGCAGCGCCTCGAAGGCATCCTCGGTCCGTCGGGTCCGGGCGCGACCAGCGCGGGAACATCGCCCCGCGAGCTGTATCAGGCCCGGGCCGCGCTCGCGCAGCTGTACGCGTACGGCGGCGACATGGACAAGGCGCTGCGGTGGTGGCGCGACGCGAAGAAGACGGCCGACACCGAGTTCGCCGACGCGAAGCCGGTCGCAGCCGAGACGCTCGGCATCGCGATGCTGCACAAGTCGGAAATGGACAACGGCGTGTACCGCGCGCCGGGTGATATGTGTCTGTTTCCACCACGTGGTTCGCCCGCCGTGGGGGACGCGACGCTCTCCGAAGACGCCTTCGCGCTGTTCTCGACAGCCCTCGCCGAGAAACCGGACGACCTCGAACTGAAGTGGCTGCTGAACCTCGCCGCGGTGACGCTCGGACGATATCCTGCGGGCGTTCCACAGCCGTATCTCAATCCGCCGTCGGCATTCGCCTCGCCGGTCTCATTTCCGCGTTTTCGCGACGTCGCGGCCGCGGCGGGCATCAGGACGTTCTCGATGGCCGGCGGCGCCGTCGTGGACGATTTCTCCGGCAACGGCAGGCTCGACGTCATCACGTCGAGCATGGACATGTGCGAGCCGCTGCACGTCTTCCGCAACAACGGCGACGGCACGTTCGCGGAGAAGAGCGCGGAGGCGAAGGTCTCCGGCGAACTCGGCGGCCTCAACATCATCCAGGCCGATTACAACAACGACGGCTGCATGGATCTCCTGGTGCTGCGCGGCGGCTGGGAGTTTCCGATGCGGCCGTCGCTTCTGCGCAACAACTGCGACGGCACGTTCTCCGACGTCACGCGCGAGAGCGGCATCGGCGTGAAGGCGATCAGCACGCAGACGGCCGCGTGGGCCGACGTCGACAACGACGGCTTGCTCGACCTCTTCATCGGCGACGAGGAAGGTCCGGGCCGGCTCTTCCGCAACAAAGGCGACGGGACGTTCCAAGACATCTCGGCGCGCGCCGGCGTCGGTCTCACGGTATACGCCAAGGCGATCGTCGCCGCCGACTACGACAACGACGGCTACACCGACTTCTACGTGTCGAACTTCCAGGGCAACAACCTGCTGTTCCACAACAACCACGACCTGACGTTCAGCGAAGTAGGGAAGGAGGCCGGCGTCCAGGCGCCGTGGCGCAGCTTCGCCGCGTGGTTCTTCGACTACGACAACGACGGCTGGCCCGACATCTTCGTCAACAGCTACTACTTCAGCCTCGAAGAGACGATGCGGTCGTACCTGAAGCAGCCGCACGCGGGTGAGACGACGAAGCTGTTTCGCAATCAGCACGACGGCACGTTCAAGGACATCTCGGCGGAGGCCGGGCTCGATCGCGTGTGGATGCCGATGGCCGCGAACTTCGGCGACGCCGACAACGACGGCGTGCTCGACATGTATCTCGGCATGGGCAACCCGTCGTTCGCGACGCTGCTGCCGCACGAACTGCTCGTCAACCGCGGCGGGAAGTTTGTCAGCGTCACGGCGGCCTCCGGCACCGGCGAGCTGCACAAAGGGCACGGCATCGCGTT
>DATNBT010000210.1:0-6731 GCA_035571855.1 Vicinamibacterales bacterium | reverse complement strand
GGTCCTGTTGGGCGGCCATGCCGCTCAGCGTCCGGGCGGTGCGCGCGAACACCAGCGCGCGCGACCGATAACCATCGGCCAGCTGCACGGTCTCGCGCTCCCCCGCCGTGTAGCCGAGACGCTGCGCCTGCTTCAACGCGTCGGCGCCGCGATCAACATCCTCGAGGCCGTAGATGAACGTCCGCATCAGTCCGAGAAACGGATCGGGCCACGCCGGACGGAGTTCGGCGGCCTCGCGGAACGCCGACACCGCTTCGGTGAACTCGTGCTGCGCCTCGGCGTTCTGCTGGTGCGCCTTCCGGGCCTCGCCGTTGATTCGGTGCAAGTGGCCCTCGCAGTAGCGCAGCGCGCCCTCGAGCTCGGCGTCGTCGGGGTTCGCCGCCAGCGCCTGCTTGAATGCTTCGCGCGCCATTTTCCACTGCGTTTCGCGAACGGTCGGGACCGGCAATCGATAGTTGCCGATGATGCTGTCGCCGAGCGTGATGGTGCGGCGCGTCAGCGCTTCTTCCAGGCTGGAAGTGGTGAGTCTCAGACTTCGAGCGCCGAGCAGGTGATATCTGTTCCACATGCCGCCGATGCCATCGAGCTCTGCCGCCGGCACGTTGGCCTTCAGCCGCTCCGCCCGCGACGCAATCGCCAGCTCGTGTCCGATGACGAAGAACGGGAGCAACAGCAACGGGACCGACACGAACCGAGAAGCCGAGCGCCGCGGCTTCAGCGTCGAGTGCCCGTCCGGGGCCCGAAGGATGACGTGGGTCGGCGAGAGCGCCACCGTGCCCGGCTCCGCCTCAACTCGCGGCAGTAGTCGCGTGGCGCCCTCGTCCGTGGGCACCGGAGGCCGTGCCGGCGCCGTCGGTGGCTCGTGGTGCGGCGTGCCATCGCCAGGCCATCCTTCGCGCTCGGCCTGGGTCGTGCGACCCGACACGACACATTCGAGATCCTCGCGAATGGCGCGGCCATCGCCATATCGATCGGCCGGACGTCTCGTCAGGAGCTTGGCGACCACCGCCCGCAGCCCGGGCGGACACGGCGCGCCGAGCGGTTCCGGCGGACGCTCTGATCTGATTCGCAGCTCCAGCCCCCGCGTGTCGGGGGCGCGGAACGGCTGGACGCCGGACAGCATCTCGTAGAGCAGCACGCCGACGGACCAGTAATCGGCGTAGGCGTCGATCTCGCCCGACTCGAGCCTTTCCGGTGACACATACGTGATGCTGCCGAAGTTGTTGCGCGTGGCGTGGCGGCTCAGCGACAGCGCCTTCGCGATGCCGAAGTCGAGGACCTTGACCTTGTCGGCCCGGAGCACGCGGATGTTGCGCGGCTTCAAGTCGCCGTGCAGCAGCGAACGCAGGTTGCGTCCGTCGATCGTCGACTCGAAGCCGTGGGCCGCCTCGAGGAAATGACACAGCTGAATCGCGATGTTGACGGCACGGCCGGGCGCCAGCGCGCCGGCCGCGAGAACCTCGGAGAGATTCTGGCCGTCGATGTACTCCATCGCGATATAGAAGTAGCCCCCCTCGGTGCCGTGTTCGTAGACGACCGGAACGTGCTGGCTGACCCGGCAGAACTGCTCCTGAAGCTTCGCGCCCCAGCGCTCTGCCGCGAGCACCTCCTGCGCGTCGCGATTGGTTGCGGCCGGGACCAGCTTCAGCGCAACACAGCGGCCGTCGCGGCTGTCGGTGGCGACGAAGACCACGGCCATGCCGCCGCGGCCGACCTCGTGGCCGATCTCGTACGGTCCGACGCGTACCCGCTGGAAGACCGTCGTCATCACCGCCCTCGCTGTGGGCGCGGCACCATCGCCGACGGCGCTCGAACGTCTTGCAGATCGGCGAACCAGTTGTCGCCGCCAAATCTCTCGGGCCCGCCTCCGCTCGGATCGCCGAGGGCGTCGCGCCTCAGGTCTTCGAAGATGTTCCCGGTGAAGTGCGGATCGGCGCCTTCATCGATGATGAACGAGCGGTGGATGCGCTCCGAGGTGCCGTTCCGCATGAACACATTGTGCGCGATTCGCGGCGACGCCGAGCGGATGGTGAGGGCTACGCCCGGATTGTCGTGAATGTCGCTGGCGAGAATCGTGGCAAATGACGTGCCGTCGATCACAATCGCGGCGTGCACGGCCCCGGTGACCTCGATGTCCACTAGCGAGGCCTGCGAACCGCGGATGAGGACACCTGTACCGAGCGGTGTCGCCGCGTCGCCGACGATCCGAAAGCCGGCGAGTTCCGCGCCCGCGACGCCAGCAACGACGACCGCGACATCGCCTTCGGATGCCGTGCCGGACAGCCGAATCGTCGCGGCCCGCGGGAGACGGCTGACGATCCGAACGTTATCCTTCAGCGTCAGCGTCTCGCGGTACTCGCCCGGTTCGACGAGCACGACCGACCCCGCAGGCGCCCGCTCCACTGCGGAGGCAATCGATTCACCCGCACGAACCGTCAGCGTCGCGCCTGGACTTTGGGACGGCGTGGTCGATGTGCCCTGAAACATCTGGACGTACGGCCGGGGGCGAAGCAACGCGGCAGCGATCGCGACGGCTGCCAGCAGGATCACCACCGCGGCGGCCGTTCTTCGCGACGCACGCGCGCGTCTCGCCCGGGGAAACCTGTCCGTCTGGTGGTCTTCTCCGATCATCGGACCGGCGACCCCTTGGCGCGTGATCTCCGCCAGAGCCTGCGGCTCCCGACACGCGGTCGGTGCGAAACGCTCCCCCTCGACGTAGACGGCGCTGACGTTATCCCTGCCGCCGGCGACATTCGCGGCGCAGATCAACTCCTTCACGACCATCTCTGGCTGACCCGCGAAGCGCCTGACGATGTCGTACAGCGCGGACGAGTCGACCAGGTCGGTGAGTCCATCGCTGCAGAGAAGCAGCGCCGCGTCGGGCTCGAAGACGATCTCGCACACGTCGATGAAATCCGGATCGTCCGGCTGATGGGGGTCGGATCCAACGTCCCGATACACCTCGTTGCGCCGGGGGTGGTGCATCGCTTCGACCTCGGAGAGCTCGCGGGAGTCTTCACGCTCGCCGACCGGCGAGTGATCGCGCGTGATCTTCTCGATGCGATCGTGGCGGAGCTTGTAGAGGCGGGTGTCGCCGACGTGGCCCACGACCGCGCGACCATCGTCGACGATGACGAGGGTAAGGACGCACGCCATGCCATGCCACGCCGGACGCAGTGCTGCGGCGCGATGGATCTCGTTGTTCGCGAGCGCGATCGCCTCGCGCGCGCGATCGGCAATCGTCCCCGTCTCGCGCTCGAGTCGCGACCGCATCGTCGTCAGCGCGACGTCGGCGGCCGTGCCGCCGGCGGCGTGGCCGCCGACCCCGTCGATCACCAGGAACAGCCCTCGGCTGAGGTCGACGTGAACGCGATCTTCGTTGACGTCGCGACGCAGGCCGACGTCGCTGTCCGCGGCAGCCCGGAGCGCGGTTGCGGTAGGCATCAGGTGGCTCACCCGGCTCGGTGCGAACGGTACCCTATCCACAGGTAGAGCGCAACGAGAGCGCCGCACACCACGAGTAAGACGAAACGCGCCCACAGCAGGAACACGATGTTGTCGGCCATGCGATCCTCCATCAGACCAACTCCTTCAACAACGTGCGCAGCCGTCCGGCCACACGTCCGAAGGCGCCCGCGCCGACCGGGCGCGCGACCTCGCCGACGTGATTCCTGTGCGCGTACATCACCAGACCCACCGCCGTCGCGAACGCCGGGCTGTTGACGTGATCCGCCAGTCCGCCGACACCGGCGGGCACGCCGCGGCGGATCGGCAGGTCGAGGATCTGTTCCGCGATCTCGGCCATCCCTTCGAGCAGCGCGCCGCCGCCGGTGAGCACGATCCCTGAGTTGAGCGATGTCTCGAAGCCGGCCTTCCGGATCTCGTCCCACAGCAGGTGGACAATCTCCTCCGCACGCGGCTGGAGGAGCTCCGACACGGCGCGCCGCGCCATCACGCGCGACTTGCGTCCGCCGACGCTCGGCACGTCGATCGTCTCGTCCTCGTCGACCATCGCGGACAGCGCGCAGCCGCAGCGGCGTTTGATCTTCTCCGCATCCGGAATCGGCGTCCGCAGCCCGACGGCGAGGTCGTTCGTGAAGTGATCGCCGCCGACCGAAACAACGCCGCTGTGCCACACGCTGCCGCGCTCGAGAATCGCGAAGTCGGTCGTGCCGCCGCCGATGTCGACGAGCGCGACGCCAAGCTGCTTCTCGTCGTCGGTGAGAACGGCTTCACTCGCGGCGAGCGGCGCCAGCACCGTGTCGAGGATCGCGACCCCGGCGTGGTTCACGCACGCCGCGACGTTCTGGATCGACGCCGCGCTGCCGGTGACGACGTGGACGTTGACCTCGAGGCGCGTGCCGGTCATGCCGACCGGCGCGCCGATGCCGTCCTGCTCGTCGACAACGAAGTCCTGCGGCAGGACGTGCAGGACTTCGCGTCCGCTCGGGAGCGCAACGGCCTTGGCCGCGTCGATGGCCCGGCGGACGTCTTCATGCGTGATCTCGTGCTCCCTGCCCGCGACGGTGACGACGCCGCGGCTGTTGAACGCCTTGACGTGCGCGCCCGAGAGACCCAGGTACACCGCGTCGATCTCGATGCCCGCGGTCAGTTCCGCTTCGTCGATGGCCTTTTTGATCGATGCGACGGCGGCCTCGAGATTGACGACGAAGCCGCGACGGATCCCTCTGGACTCCGCCAGGCCGAGCCCGATGATGTCGAGTCCCGCGTCGCCCGTCATCTCCCCGACGACCGCGGCGATCTTCGAGGTGCCGACGTCGAGGCCGACCAGATAGCGGTCTTTACGAGACACAGCCTTCTCCCTTTCGCCGCTGGAACGGGCGAACGAGCGATCAGCAGTCATCAGCCGGTCGCCGGGGGAAGACACCGACCTCTCGCACCGGGGCAGCGCGAGTTCCCAGCGGTCAGCTCTTCTCCGCATCGACCGGCCTGACGACTGCTCATCGTTGGTTGCCTTTCGTTCCATTCCGTGGCTCTGCTCTTCGCGACTGCTGAGTCGTCAGCAGCCACGCGCAGTCGGCCGCCCTCCGTCTGCTCGATCATCGCCGCTTCCGGAAATCGAGGAAGATCCTGCCGGCGAGCCCGATCGTCGCGACGTCCGGCAGCGCCGCCTCCGAGCCGTTTTCCAGCTTCGCTCCGTCGATATCGTCGAAGCCTTTTGGCACCTGGCGGCCGTTCAACGTCGTGCCCAGCGTGCTCAGATCGATCAGAAAGAATCGATCGGTCGCCGTGTCCCGCCGGATACGGGCGTGCTCGCGGGACACTTCGGCCGACGACGCGATGCGGACGTCCACAGGATGTGCGATGCCACCGCGTCCGATGGTGAAGCAGTCCGTCCTGACGTCGTAGAAATGATGCCCGCGGTCGTCGTCGTATTCGAGGCGGCCACGAAGCCTCGACGGCGACGACGCTGAAGAACGGCAGCTGGTGTGTTCGATCGTCGTGGCATGTTGCGCCGATTGCACGATCGCGATCCTGCGGGTCTGTTCGCCGACGCCGAGATCGGGCCTGGCCGGCATCAGCAGCTCGGAATCGACGAGAACGTCCCCTTCCTTCAGGTCGCCGTCAGGATCCGCCATGAACGCGACGTGCCAGTCGGTGGCCGCGTTGCGAACTTCCGGCTCGAGTTCTGCCGTCCTGCGGCGCCATCGCGGCGCCGGCGGGCGCGCGTTGATTCGCCGAAGCTCTTCGTCGAGCGCGCGGATCGTCTGTTCGCGCAGAACCGGCACGATCGTCTCGAGGCGCTCGAACTCGCCGGGATGCAGATAGACGGTGTAGCGGCTCGGCGCCAGCGTCGAGTACTTGAGACGCTCGAGGTTCCGGCGCATGTTCGCGACGACGGCCTCGATGATGTCGCGCGGCTGGCGGCGCGGCGGTGTGGGGACGGCATCCACGATCTGAACGGCTCCGGGTAACATTCGTGACACTATCGTCCAGGAAGGCAGTGCCGAACCTTAAGGAAAGTACAAGGATTCCGCAGGACTCGAGGAGGCGCGGTGAGAGCTCGATTCGGGCCGTTCACCATCGATTCGGAGACGCGTCAACTGCTGCGCCAGGGACGTGACATCCACCTGTCGCCGAAGGCCTTCGACCTCCTGTGCGCCTTGATCGAGACACGCCCGAAGGTGGCGGACAAGGCCGACCTGCGCGCGAGAATCTGGCCGAACACGTATGTGGTGGACGCGAACCTCAACATTCTCATCGGCGAGATTCGGCGCGCGCTCGGCGACGACGTGCAGGACTCGAGATTCATTCGAACGGTGCACGGAGTGGGATACGCGTTCTGCGGCGCGGCCGCGGACGATCCCCGTCCGCGGACCGAGAGCCAGGCACGTTTCTGCTGGGTGCTGTGGAACGGCAGGGCGTACCCACTCGCGGAGGGCGACAACATCGTCGGCCGCGATCCCCAAAGCGACATCTGGCTGGATGCGGACGGCGTGTCGCGCCGCCACGCGATCATTCGCGTCGACAGCAGCAACCGCCGCGTCAGGCTCGAAGACCTGCGAAGCACCAACGGCACGTTCGTCGGGCGTTCTGCCGTCGAGACTGAAGTCTCGCTGAACGACGGCGACCTGATTCAGGTGGGGACCGTCGATTTGACCGTTCGCCTGTGGGCGACCGACAAGCTGCCCGAAACCAAAAAAATGGGTCGCGGGATCACCTAGCGCCTCGCTGCCACGATTGCGCTATCTGCTCAGGGGATCCGCAAT
>DATNBT010000209.1:0-4047 GCA_035571855.1 Vicinamibacterales bacterium | reverse complement strand
AGGAAGCGCCGACGCAGCTCCGCGACCTGCTGGTCCACCACGATGCGCCCGCTGTTGATCACGATGACCCGCTCGCACACCAGCTCGATGTCGCGGGTGTCATGCGAGGTCAGCAGCACGGTTTGGCCGGCCTCACGCGACTGCTCGCGGATGAAGTCGCGGATCGCGGCCTTGGCGGTGATGTCTAGGCCGATGGTCGGCTCGTCCAGGAACAGCAGCGAGGGGCCGTGCAGCAGGCTGGCCACGATCTCGCAGCGCATGCGCTCGCCGAGGGAGAGATGCCGCACCGGCGTGTCGACCAGCGCCTCGAGCTCGAACAGCGCCGTCAGCGCATCGACCCGCCGGCGGTGCTGCCGGCGGTCGATCTCGTAGACGCGCCCGAGCAGCGCGAACGTGTCGCGCGGCGGCAGCTGATACCAGAGCTGCGAGCGCTGCCCGAAAACGGTGCCGATGTGGAAGGCGAGACGCTGCCGTTCGTCGGACGGCACGAAACCGAGCACGCGCACGTCGCCCGCGTCCGGCCGCAGGATCCCCGCCAGCACCTTCAGCGTCGTCGACTTGCCGGCGCCGTTGGGGCCGATGAAGGCGACGCGCTCGCCCGGCGCGATCGAGAACGACAGGCGGTCGACGGCCTGCACCGTCTCGGTCAGCGGGCGGAACAGGTCGCGGGCGCGCGCGGACAGGCCTCCGCCGCGCGCGCGGCGGACGCGGAACGATTTCGACACGCGATCGAGCTGGACGGCGGGCTGCATGGCGACCACTCCGTGACGCCCTGGGAAGCCCTGCCGGAAAAAGAAAACGCCCTTCCGGAGAGGCTTCCGGAAGGGCGCGATTGCTGGTGAATCTCTACGCTTCCGGCTTTACCGAACGACACCCATACCCTGTTCGCCCGAAAGGGCGACGTGGCACGGGATGACGATGGTGAAAGCCGGTCGAGTCATGAACCTGCCGGCATTATGCACAGTCACCCGACGCGGTGTCAAAGAAAAGCTGCGCCGCGGCTACGAAGCGTCGATCGTGGCCGACGCAATCGTCCTCGTGGAATCGACGAGCATGTGCTGCGTCAGCCCGGGATGTGTATGCGCGATCCCGATGATCGACCGATGGACAGACATCCGGTACTTGAACACTCTCCCGACGAACTCGCGGGCCCGCTCAGCGAGGGGCATACGCACGAAGCGACACGTGCGGCGCGTCCAGTGCCTCTTCGACGATTACGCGCATCTCGCGGAGCAAGGGGACCTGCACGCGTTCCAGCCGGCGATGGCCGATCGTCGTCCCCGTGCTCAGCGGCTGCCACGGATCGCTCGGGTGCAGCCGCGCCTCGACGCGATAGTGCGCAACTCGCTGTCCCTGTGTGATGTCTTCACGGAGATCGAGGATGGTGACGGGGGAGTCGCGGCCGAGATCGACGGTGAGCGTGCCGCTCGTGGCCTCGGACGCCTGCCAGCGCGCGTCACGTCCGCGCGTGACCTCGTTGACGAACAACCCGTCGAGCGCCGCGCGCATGCCGGCGAGACGCGAGACGTCGGTGTCGTGCAGCAGGCCGTCCGGCGTCGGCGGCACGTTGAGCAGCAGCTTCGAGTTGCGGCCGACCGACGAGAAGTAGAGATCGACGAGGTTGTCGATCGAGCGCACCTTCGCGTCCTCCGCCGGGTGGTAGAACCAGCCGGGACGGATCGAGACGTCGCTTTCACCCGGACGCCACGCGCGGCCGTCGGGATCGCCGTGCTGCAGCATCTTCGTCACCGCGTCGCCGCTGACGCCGGGGACGCGGACGACGTCGGGGTCGACGGGGGACCAGTTGGGATCGCCGGCGATGCCGCGCTCGTTGCCGATCCAGCGGACGTCGGGGCCGGCGTCGGAGAACATCACCGCACCCGGCTGCAGCTGCCGCACCAGGCCCCAGACGCGCGGCCAGTCGTACTCCTGCTTCTTCCCGTTCGGCCCCTCGCCGTTGGCGCCGTCGAACCAGACTTCATGGATCGGCCCGTACTGCGTGAGCAGCTCCGTGAGCTGCTCGCAGTAGAAGTCGTTGTAGCGCGGCGAGTCGCCGTAGACCCGCGCGTTGCGGTCCCACGGCGAGAGATACAGACCCGGCTTCAGGCTCTCGGCGCGGCAGGCGTCCACGAACTCGCGCACCACGTCGCCGCTGCCGCCCCGGAACGGCGAGCGCTTGACCGAGTGCTCCGTGGTCTTCGTCGGCCACAGGCAGAAGCCGTCGTGATGCTTCGCGGTGAGAATCATCGCGCGGAACCCGCCGGCCCTGGCCGCGCGCGCCCACTGCCGGGCGTCGAGCTTCGCGGGCGCGAAGATCGAGGGACTCTCGGTGCCGTCACCCCATTCGCGATTGGTGAAGGTGTTGACGCCGAAGTGGAGGAACAACGCCAGCTCGTCGCGCTGCCATTCGAGCTGCGACGGTGACGGAACGGGACGGGCAGCCGCGGGTGTCCAGGCGCGCAGGCGCGTCGCGGCCGCAGCCGCGGCCAGCGACAGCACGAAGGCGCGGCGGGCGACCGGCTCAGGCATGCACACGAGATGCTGCCGCTTCGCGGACGCCGCGGCCGAAGCCCTTCAGGTTCGGCACGGTCATCTCCTCGTACTCGCGCGAAGCCACGACGCCGGCGGCGCCGGCCTCGAACGATCGCTTCACGCACTGGTAGATCACCTCCGGATCGTCGGGCCCGCCTCCGGGCAGGTTGAAGCCGACGCCGGGATAGATCTTCGTCTTCCCCTGCGCGCTGGCGACGCTGCGCTTCGTTTCGCGGAGCACGTACTCCGGGGACGCCGTGCCCGGTGTCGGCTGGTTCGCCATCGCGTCGATGCCCGGGTCGTAGCCGAAGAGCGCGTAGTGCAGCTTGAGCGCCTCCTCCAGCGGCATGTCGGAGAAGATGCTCTTCTGCTCGTTGCCGACCCACGTCCGCATGCGCGGCGCGGTGACGGCGTGGTAGACGACGACCTTCAGGTAGTCGGACCACGGCGCCATCTCGCCGTAGCTCATCGCCGCGCGCGCGATGATGTCCATGCTCGTCGCCCAGTGATCGACGTGCCAGCCGACCGGGGCCGACGGCGTGATCTTCTTGATCGTGTCGTACATCCCCTTCATCACTTCTTCGCGCGAGAGGCGGTACTGGTAGTCCCAGGCGAGGACTTCCGGATAGCGCATCAGGATGCGGAGGAATTCCGCGTAGGCGCCGTCGGCCGGCCGTTCGCCGCCCCCGCGCAGGCGCTTGACGTAGGCGAGCGCCTCGCTGAAGCCCTGGCGCGCGCGCTCGGCGTCGATGCCGCTGGCCTTGCCGCGGGCGCGGCAGAACTGGCAGAAGCACGACGCGGAGTCGTCGCTGCCGCCCTGGATCAGGCGCGCCAGCGGACTCGCGCGCTCGGCGCCCCACTGGAAGCCGTCGAGATCGTAGCTGCGGAACAGATCCTCGACGGTGGCGTTCCAGAAGGCGCGGTACTCCGGATGATTCCAGCAGGCGGTCTGCGTCGGCCGTCCATCGGCGTTGATCGTAGCCACCTTCGCCACGTTCTGCACTTCGCGCGATCCCGACTCGAGGATCCGCGCGAAGACCTTCATGCCGCGCGACCGCGCCGGCGCCACCATCTCCGCGAACAGATCGCGCCCGGCGTACTCGAAGCTGGCGTCAGGCTTCTGATGGCGAAGCGACGTGTCCTTGAAGTACTGCTCGTGATGCCGGACGTAGACCTGCGGCAGCTTACGGGTGCGCTGGTCGAGCGGCGGCTTGCCGTGATCGGTGGCCAGCCACGCCAGCGGCTTGTGGACGTCGCCGCCGTAGGCGTGGCTGTAGGTCATCAGCGTGTCGATCGCCGCGGTCTCCCGCAGCAGATCGAGGCACGGCTCGATCCCTTCGTCGAGCATCGTGTGCGCGCCCATCTGGACGCCGATCAGGATGTCGGATCGTTTGCGTCGAAGGGCCGTCTGCGCCGCCTGGGCGTCCGACGCCGGCGCGGCGCCGTCGCCGGTCGCGCCGTCGGCCAGCGCCCGCACCGGGATGCCCGTCGCGGCCGCAAGAGCCGCGAGACTCT
>DATNBT010000208.1:0-15257 GCA_035571855.1 Vicinamibacterales bacterium | reverse complement strand
GTGGCGGTGGCGGTGTCGGGCGGCGGCAGTTCGAACGTGAAGCGTCCCGTGTCGCGGTTGAGCGCGACTCGTGTCGCCTTCCGCCGCTCGGGAGCGAAATCAGTCCAGTAGAACAGCGACAGATCGCCGCCGCGATCGTCGATCGCGCAGGTGCTCACGCCGCCGTGGACGAGGATCGGGACTCCCGAGAGGCTCGTGTACTGGAATGCCGGCGATTCGAAGATCGATCTCGGGTTGTAGCCCCGGCTGTCGAGGTACGGTCCGACCTGCAGCGATCCGTACCAGAGCTGCGCGCCGCCGTGGACGCTCGTCGGCACGATCGATTTCGTCAGCCGGTAGTTGCGGACGATCCACGGCATCAGCGTCGCGCCGGCGCAGACGAGCAGGATCAGCGCGTCGACGACGCGGCGCCTGGAGGGCATTTTCCACAGCGCGAACGCCGCGAGCACGCCGGGAATGAGAATCAGGTTCGGCCGGAACTGCGACATCACGCCGGTGATGACGCCGGCGAGCGCGAACCACGTGCGCCGTTCGTTGTCGAGCGCGCGGACGAAGACGAGCACGGCCGTGAGGAACAGCACCGTGCAGATCGCGTCCGACGACTGCGTCGACGCGTACACGGTGTTGAAGGACAGCGTGCCGAGCAGCACGGCCGCCACCGTGGCCGTTCGCGTATCGGTCCACCGGCTGGCCAGGGCGAACAGCAGCAGCGGCGTCAGCGCATTCAGCGACACCTGCACGAGCAGCGGAATCCACGGATGATCGCCGAACAGGCGATAGAAGAACGACAGGAAGTACGCGTATCCCCACGGCACCTCCATCGTCGGGAACGGCTGGCCGGAGGCGAGCGCGAGCGCGAGCTCGTGGTAGTGATCGAAGCCGTTCCAGCCCCACGGATGCGGCGCGCGGACGAAAAGAAATACCAGGCCGATCGCGAACGACAGCACGCAGGCGGCCGCAACCGCCGCGGGGACTGTAGTGTCCGCCTTCAGGCGGACGTCTCGATTCATCTGTAGTGTCAATTGTACCGGTGAAGCTCTCCATCATCATCCCCGTCTACAACGAGGAGCAGACGATCAGCGAGATCGTCGAGCGCGTGCGCGCCGTCGAGCTGCCGGGCGTCGAGAAGGAAATCATCATCGCCAACGACGGAAGCAGCGACGGCACGCGCGAGGCGATGGCGCGCAGCGGGTGGAGCGGCGATCCGCGCATCTCGATTCACGAGCTGCAGATCAACGTCGGCAAGGGCGCGGCCGTCCGTCTCGGGCTGCGATACGCGAGCGGCGACATCATCCTGATCCAGGACGCCGACCTCGAGCTCGACCCGCAGGAGTACGGCGCGCTCATCGCCCCGATCCTCGCGGGAGAGACCGACGTGGTCTACGGATCGCGGTTTCTCCGGCCGACGGCGCGGCTGTCGATGCGGACGCGGTTCGGCAACAGGCTCCTGACCTGGATGACGAACCTGCTGTTCGGCGCGCGGCTGACCGACATGGAGACCGCGTACAAAGTGTTCCGGCGGCACGTGCTCGACGGCATCCGCCTGCGCTGCGTCGGCTTCGACTTCGAGCCGGAGCTGACGGCGAAGCTGCTGCGCGCCGGCCGCCGCATCATCGAAGTCCCGATCAGTTATCACCCCAGGCGCGTCGACGAAGGCAAGAAGATCCGGTGGACGGACGGCTTCGACGCGATGTACGTCCTTTTCAAGGTGCGATTCAGTGTGCGGCATCTGCGGTGAGCTGACGTTCGACGCGCGCCCCGTCAGCGCGCAGACGATCGTC
Organism: Vicinamibacterales bacterium; assembly: GCA_035571855.1. Lineage (GTDB taxonomy): Bacteria > Acidobacteriota > Vicinamibacteria > Vicinamibacterales > CAVVIG01 > DATNBT01. Next base: position 13,476 of record DATNBT010000208.1, on the reverse strand, counting down.
GCGATGCGCGACCGCCTCGAACACCGCGGTCCGGACGACAAAGGTGTGTACGTCAGCGACGACGGCCGCGCGGGCCTGGGGTTCCGGCGTCTCGCGATCATCGATCTGTCGCCGCTCGGCAGCCAGCCGATGGCGAACGAGGACGGCGCCGTCCGCGTGGCGTTCAACGGCGAGATCTACAACTTCAAGGCGTTGCGCTCGACGCTCGTCGCTCGAGGCCATCAGTTCCGTTCGCGGAGCGACACCGAAGTGCTCGTCCATCTGTACGAGGACGTCGGGCCGAAGTTCGTCGAGGAGATCGACGGGATGTTCGCGATCGCGCTCTTGGACGCGCGGGCGAAACGACTCGTCCTCGCGCGCGATCGCGCGGGCAAGAAGCCGCTCTACGTCTATCAGGATGCCCGGCGCCTGGTGTTCGGTTCGGAGATCAAGGCGATCTTCGCGCACCCCGACGTGAAGATCGAGATCGACGAACGCCAGGTCGGACCGTACTTCACCTTCGGCTACGTCCCGCATCCGGCGACGTTCTATCGCCGCATCACGCAGGTCGATCCCGCCGGCGTGGTCGTCGTCGGCGAAGACGGCCGCGTGGAGTCGCGCCGCTACTGGCAGCTGTCGTTTCCGCAGGAAGGGCAGGAGCTGACGGTCGATCGGCGCGCGGCCGCCGCGCGCGTGCGCGAGCTGGTCACCGACGCCGTCTCGCGCCGGCTGGTCAGCGACGTCCCGCTCGGCGCGTTCCTGAGCGCCGGGATCGACTCGACGATCGTCGTGGGCGTCATGAGCCGGCTGATGGATGCCCCGGTCAGGACGTTCACGATCGGCTTCGAGGACGCGCCGGCCTTCGACGAAACCGCCGCCGCGAGGCGGGTCGCGGAGCGCTTCAAGACGCAGCACACGGAATTCCGCGTCAAGCCGTCGGCTGTCGATCTGATCGACAAGCTGATCTGGCACCACGACGGCCCGTTCGGCGACTCGTCGGCGATTCCGACGTATCTCGTGTCGCAGCTCACGCGGCAGCACGTGACGGTGGTGCTCACCGGCGACGGCGGTGACGAGCTGTTTGCGGGCTACATGCGTTTTCAGGCCGCGTTGGCCGCCGATCGCGTGCCGGCGTTCGCGCGTCCGCTGGCGCAGGCCGGACTCGCCATGCTGCCGGACGCGCCGCACGAACGGCACATCCTCGCGCGGGCGCGTCGCTTCGTCCGGTTCATGCATCTTCCGCTCGTCGAGCGCCTCGTCCGCTGGAACAGCATCTTTCAGGACGACCTCGCGTCGTTTGTCGACGGCCCCGGCGTCGATCCGCTCGCGCACCTCTCGAGCGCGATCGAGACTTCACGCGGCGCGTCGCCGCTCAACCGGCTGCTCGCCGTCAACCACGCCTCGTACCTGCCGGACGACCTGCTCGTGAAGACGGATCGCATGACGATGGCGAATTCGCTCGAGGCGCGCTCGCCGCTGCTGGACACGGCGCTGTCGGAGTACGCCGCGTCGCTGCCGGACCGCTTCAAGGTCGACGGGCGAAGGACGAAAGCGATCCTGAGAGATGCGTTTTCGGATCTGCTGCCGGCGGAAATCGATCGGCGGCCGAAGACCGGCTTCGGCGTCCCGCTCGATGCCTGGTTCAGGAACGAACTGCGCGACTACGTGCGCGACCAGCTTCTCGGATCGTCATCCGCGTCGCACGCGTACCTCAAGCGTGCCGCGGTGGAACGGCTCATCGACGCGCACCAGCATGGCGGCGTCAACGCCGGCCATCGCCTCTGGGCGCTCGTCTGTTTCGAGCGCTGGCTGCAGCAGTACCGGTGGTGGACCGGCGAACCACAGCCGCGTTACCATGTCCCATCACGCTGAAAGAGCCTTTTCGTGTTTGAACTGACGAGCTCGGTCGCGGCGCCGTTCGCGCTCGCGCTCGTGCTGTCGCTGGTGCTCGTACCCGTGGCGCGCGCCCTGGCGACGCGTCTCGGCTACGTCTCCAAGCCGCGCGAAGATCGCTGGAACAAGCGGCCCGTCGCGATGTTCGGCGGCGCCGCGATCGCCGGCAGCCTCTTCATCTGCGTCATCCTCTTCCACGTCTATCGCGAGCTCGCGGTCCTGGCGGCCGGCGCGGCGTTCATGTTCGCGGTCGGATTCGTCGACGACGTGCTGTCGCTGAAGCCGGCGACCAAGCTCATCGCGCAGATCGCGGGCGCGTCCCTGCTGCTGTTCTTCGGCTACCGTCTCAACTGGCTTCATTCGAACACGCTCGACACGATCCTCACGCTGGTCTGGGTCGTCGGCATGACGAACGCCTTCAACCTGCTCGACAACATGGACGGGTTGTGCGGCGGCATCGCGATGATCGTCGGCGGGTCCCTGCTCATCAGCCTGCTCCCCGGCGCGACGGGCGCGTCGTTCGCGGGCGCGCGGTATCTGGCGATGCTGCTCGGCGCCGTCGGAGGCTTCCTCGTCTACAACGTCCATCCGGCGTCGATCTTCATGGGCGACAGCGGGAGCCTGCTGCTCGGCTACAGCTTCGCGGCCATCACGCTGAGCGCCGCCGGGACGACGGCCGGCCGCACCGACGCGCTGCCGATCATCGCCGCGCCGGTGCTCGTGCTGCTGATTCCGATCTTCGACACGACGCTCGTCACGCTGTCACGGTGGTTCTTCGGGCGGCGCGCGTCGCAGGGCGGACGCGATCACACGTCGCACCGGCTCGTCGCGATCGGGCTGTCGGAGCGCGCGGCGGTCGGACTGATGTGGACGCTCGCGGCCGTCGGCGGCGCGCTCGGCATCGTCATCGACTTCAAGAGCCACTCGTGGACGGCCGGGGCGGCGGCGTTCGCGTTCGTCCTCGGCATGGCGATGTTCGCCGTCTACCTGGCCGGCATCAAGGTGTACGACGAGGGCGACACGCACACGGACTCCGGCAACGTCACGCCGATCGTCGTCGACTTCGTCTACAAGCGGCGCGTAGCGGAAGTGCTGCTGGACTGCGGCCTGGTGGCCATCTGCTACTACGTGGCGTACAAGCTGCGGTTCGAGGATCCGTACGAGTTCGCGAAAAACTTCGAGACGTTCTACCAGTCGTTCCCGATTCTGCTCGCGGCGCAGATGATCGCGTTCTTCGCCGTCGGCGTGTACCGCGGCGCGTGGCGGCACTTCGGGATGATGGACACGATCAACATCGCGAAGGGCGTGTTCGTCGGCACCGTCGGCGCCCAGCTCTTCATCCTGTACGTCTATCACTACTTCGCGTACTCGCGGACGGTGTTCGCGATCTACGCCGTGCTCGTGCTGATCGCCGTGACGCTGTCGCGCGCGTCGTTCCGGCTGATCGGCGAGTTCGTCCAGCGGCAGAAGCGCTCGGGCACTCGCGTGGTGATCTACGGCGCGGGCGACGGCGGCGGCCTCGTCATCCGCGAGCTGCTGAACCAGAACGCCGAGAACCGGCTCGTCGGCTTCATCGACGACGACCCGCGCAAGGCCGGCATCCGCGTCATGGGCTACCCGGTGCTCGGCGGATATTCGGCGCTCACCGTGCTGATCAACTCGAGCTCGGTCGACAGCATCGTCATCAGCGCGCGCACGATGCCGCACGAGCGGCTCCACAACCTGACCACGCTCTGCGGCGATCGGGGCGTGAAGCTGTCGCGGCTCCGCGTCGGCCTCGAGTCGCTCGTCGACGCCGAGGAGGCTGAGGCGCAGAAGCCCTCCCGTCCCGCGACCATCCACCAGATCAAGCCCTGATCGAGTTCTACAACTTCCTGAAATCCCTGCTGCGGTTCGATTCGCCGTTCACCATCGTGGTGTGCCTGGCGATCATCGCCGTCTGGTGGACCAGGCGCTCGTCGTCGCCGGCGCCGCGGCGCCTGCTGTGGGCGATGGTGATCGTGCTGTATCTGGCGTCCACGCCGATCGGCTCGAACCTGATGCTCGCGAGCCTCGACCACGGCCTGAAGGCGATTCAGACGCGCGAGGACGCGCGCGGCGCCGAAGCGGTCGTGATGCTGTCCGGCGGAGTCCAGACGCTTCGCGCAGGCGGCGTGATTCTGACCGAGCTGTCGACGGCGTCGGCGCTGCGAGTGCTCGAAGGCGCGCGCGTGTTCAAGCTGATCGACGCGAAGCTCGCCGTTGTGTCGGGCGGAATCGCCGATCCGCGTGCCGAGCTGAAGCCCGAAGCGCAGCACATGGCGGAAGCCCTGATGCAGGCCGGCGTGCCCGCGGACCGGATCGCGCTGGATCTCGAGGCCAAGGACACGTTCGATCACCCGCGTACGGTGCGGGCGATTCTCGAGGCCCATCACATCCGCCAGTTCGTGGTCGTCACCTCGCCCGAGCACATGCGGCGCGCGCTGGCGGTGTTCCGCGGCGCCGGATTCGATCCGATCCCGTCGATCTCGCTGGACCGCTCGGATCATCTGAAGCCGCCGCCGTGGCTCGTGCCGAACGACGACTCGCTGATCCTCTCGAACTCGTGCGTGTACGAGTACTTCGGCTGGGCGTACTACTTCCTGCGTGGACGGCTGTGAGGCCGGGCGCCCGGCGAAAGCCTTCGCGCTGCGGTTCGGTCTTCGCGCTACGTGTCGGCCGGGCCGGTGAAACCGGGGCCGCCGGCGCCGACGAAGCCGCGGCTCGCGCCGCTGCTGTCGGCGCTGATCCAGAACGCGTACAACGCGCCGTTGGTCACGCTGAACCTGAACCGCACGGAACGGCCGGCCAGCGGAGCGACGTCGGGCGCGCCGTTCCACGTGACGCGCGCTTTCGTGCTGTCGCCGCGCACCGGAACGCACGCCGCGGCCGTGAACGGCGCGATCGTCCGGCCCGCCTCGTCGAGCACGTCGACGCGCAGTTCTCCCGACGCAGCCGCCAGATTCACGAACAGATGTTTTCCGCTGAATCGGACCGGACGCGTGATCAGCGTGCCTGGCGGGAGATCGCCGGCCTGCGGCACGCGTTCGATGCGCGCGTGGCCCGGATGATCCATCGAGACGAAGCCGTCGCGCCGCAGCGTCGCGAGTCCGGTGGAGCAGACGTCGGGATCGGTCGTGCCCTGAACGCCGTGGCGGCCGCTGCAATAGAAGTACAGCTTGTCGCCGACGACGAGGCAGCCGCCGCCGGCCGACTGCACGTTGGCCCAGTTCCAGTCGCCGTAGTGTTCCGAGACCGGCAGGAACGCGTCTCGATCCGGGCGCGCCCAGTGAAAGCCGTCGCGGCTGTAGCCGACGCAGACGTCGTTCGGCTTCTCGCGGATCAGGCGCTCGCCGCGCCAGATCGTGAAGAGCCCGAGCAGGATGCTCTCGTACGCGACGCAGTCGAGGTTGTAGAGTTCCGGAGCGACGTTGTATTCCGGCCGCTTCGGATCGAGTTTGTCGGCGCCGACCCAGATCACCTGGTCGGCGTCGCGCCATTTCGTCCCGTGCACCCAGTCCGTCGTCTCGTAGTACAGCCGGTGGCGAACCGCCGTGGGCTCCTGCGATCGCAGGCTGAAGACCCACACGTTGCGGAACGGGTTGTAGAAAAACGTCGTGCGGTCGCCGGTGAGCCCGGAGTTGCCGGTCTTGGTCCAGTGGATGCCGTCGGCCGAGACGAACTGCTCGAGATAGTGGTCGTGCCAGGACGAGTACTTGTATCGCCACGCCGGATTGGTCTCGTTGAGATCGATCCACGCGGTCGACGAGTCGCGGTTGCCGCTGATGACGATGTTCGTGCCTTTGGTGACGTCGAGCACCGGACGGTCCCAGTGAATGCCGTCGGTCGACGTCGCGTAGCACGTGTTCTCGATGTACCCGCCCATGTACCACATCTTGAAGATGCGGTCTTTCGGGTCGTAGAAGACGCCGTCGCTGAACGGCATCGCCGCCGGGTTCACGTGCGTGTGCGTCCGATCGGCGTACGGATCGCGCCGCTCCCACGGCGTCGTCGGCGTCAGGATCGGATTCGCGGGATGGTATTCGGCGCGATGAAACGTACGGACGAGCGACGTGCGCTCGATCAGGAAGTCGTCGACGAACAGCTGGCGGCCGAGGTCGATCGGAATCACGGCCGGCGGATCGACGAGATACGGCGGCGTGATCGGCAGCGACGGCAGGCTGCGCATCCGTGGCGGCCAGGGATCGGCGAGCTGAATGCCGTTGTATAGAGTGGTGCGCGCGCCCGCGGCGGCGGCCGTGCGCGCGCCAAGCGACGACAGGACGGCGCCCGAGCCGACCGCCTTGAGAAACGTCCTGCGATTCACCGGTCTGATTATCTTACTCGCTGCTTCCGGATGCGGTGTGTCCCGCGACGCCGCGGATCGCCGTGTCCGCAACGGCGTCGACACCACGCTGCAGGTGCTCGGGCAGTGGCTCGTCCCGCTTCAGGACAAGGCGATCGTTGCCGTACCGGCCCGGCCGCTGTGGTGGACGAGCGCGGCGTCCATGGTGCCGGAGATGGACGGCGCGCGCGCGGCGGCGCGGACGTACTTCGGGCGGTTCATCGACACGACAGGCCTGCCGCCCGCGTTCGCCGGCGCGCTCGTCGAGTATGCGGCGCGTCGCGGCGTCTCGAAGATCTTCGATCGCGAGTATTTCTCGGTGAATCGCGGCCGCCTCGAGGGACGTTATTTCGGCGGATTCGTGCCGCGCGATCTGCGCGTGCCGCTGCCTGTCGAAGGCGACGGCGATCGCGCGCTGCTGACGCTCGACACGCTGGATCGCTTCGTCGGCCGTCCTGTGTTCGACGCCATCCTGCTGGAGTTCCTCACCTCGTCTCGAGGGACGCGGCCGTCGCTCGACGACTTCGTCGCGGTCGCGTCGCGTGTCGGCGGACAGGATCTGTCGTGGCTGTTCGACGAGGCGCTGAAGACGCCGCGGCAGTTCGACTACGCGATCACGGCGTTCGACAGCCGTCAGGACACCGACGGCCGCTTTCGCACGACCGTCACCGTGCGGCGGCTCGGCGACGGCGTCTTTCGCCGAGGCGTTCCCGTCGTGACGACATTTGCCGGCGGCGACAGCGTCACCGAGACGTTCGACGGCCGCAATGAACAGGCGACGTACGAATATCGAAGCCAAGGGCCGGCGCGGACGGCGTCGGTCGATCCGGACGCGTTCCTCCTGCTCGATCGCAACCGCGGCAACAACGGCATGTCCCTCGACACGCAGTCGGCGCGCACGGCGGCGAACCGCTGGACCGCGCGCTGGCTGATCTGGCTCGAAGACGCTCTGCTTACGTATGTAGCGCTCACATGATTCAAACGTCTCTCCACCCGCTCGACGTCCTCATCATCGTCCTGTATCTCGCGATGCTCGCTGGCGTCGGCGTGTACTTCTCGCGCCGCCAGAAGAACCTCGACGAATACTTCCTCGCGAAGCAGTCGATGGCGTGGCTGCCCGTCGGCCTGTCGCTGATGGCGGCGCTCGACAGCGCCATCGACTACCTGATGCAGCCCTCGGCGACGATCAAGTACGGCCTGTGGCTGCTCGTCGGCACGAGCTCCTGGTTCTTTCTCTACCCGTGGGTTTCGAAGGTCACGCTGCCGTTCTACCGGCGGCTGAACTACTTCACGGCGTACGAGTACCTCGAGGCGAGGTTCGACGTCCGCGTTCGCGGTCTGGCGGCGATGATTTTCATCGTCTGGCGTCTGGGATGGATGGCGACGGCGATCTACGTTCCGTCGCTGGCGATCAGCACGGCGACGGGCGATCGCATTCCGGTGACGCTGCTCGTGCTCGGCCTCGGCGTCATCGTGACGCTCTACACGGCGCTCGGCGGCATCGAGGCGGTCATCTGGAACGACGTCGCGCAGTTCTGCGTCCGCTTCGGCGGCCTGGCTGCCGTGGTCGCGATTGCCGCGGCGTCCGTCACGGGCGGCTTCTCGAACATCTGGCACATCGCGCGCGCGGCGGGGAAGACCTCCGCCATCGCGCCCGCGGACTTCAGTTCGATCCGCGCCTTCTTCTACCAGCCGCTGAACGTCGTCGCGATCATGTTCTCGATGGTCGTGGGACGCATGGCGTCGTACACGTCGGATCAGATCATGGTCCAGCGCCTGCAGACGACCAAGTCGCTGAAGGACGCGCGGCAGGCGTTCATCGTCAACGCGGCCGGCGATGCGATCTGGATGTTCGCGCTGTCGTTCGTCGGCCTCGCGCTGTTCGCGTTCTTCCAGACGCGGCCGCTGCCTCCAGATTTCGCGACCGACAAGATCCTTCCGTACTTCATGTCGCTGACGTTCCCGGCCGGCATCGTCGGCCTCGTGATCGCGTCGATCATGGCGGCGTCGCTGTCGAGCGTGGACTCGGCGATCAACTCCTGCACGTCGGTGCTGGTCATCGACATCTACAACCGGATGATTCGCGGGAAGGAAACGCTCCGGGCCGGGCAGACGAAGGACGAGGCGATCGCGCAGGGCAAGGCCGACGTGTTCCTGTCGCGGATCGCGACGCTCGGGTTCGGCGCGCTCGGCACGGTGCTCGCGATGAACGTCTCGAAGATCGGCAGCCTGCTCGAAATCGCGAACAAGCTGATCAACGCGTTCGCCGGTCCGCTGTTCGGCATCTACATCCTCGCGATGTTCAGCCGGCGCGCGACTGCGCTCAACGCGCTCGTCGCGGGCGTCGCCGGATCGCTGACGAGCTACTACGTCGCGTACATGAGTCCCATCGGATTCATGTGGCCGTCGACGATGGGATTCGCGGCGACGCTGGCGGTCGGCATCGTCTGGTCGTTCGTGGTGCCGGGACGGCCGGACGCGAACGCGCTCCGTCTCACGTGGCGCAGCGTCATGGCGGAGCCTGAGCCGACGCAGGTTTAGGCACGAACTCCCACGAGCTTCGGATGATCTTGTAGTCGCCGACCTGCACGCCGACAACCCGCTCGTCGCTGCTCCCCGGGATCAGCTCCGCCGCGCGCGCCGTTTGGTTCGATCGCAGACTGATCCGGCTGATCTGCAGCGGCGGCTCCGGCGACGGCAGGTTGATCCGCACGTCCTGCCAGTGTTCGCCGACGAGCACGTTCTCGACGACCGTGCGTCCTCCCGAACGGATCTCCACGAGCGTCGGCTGCTTCGTCACCGCTGCAATCGGCGACCGCAGCGGGATGTCCACTGTGCGCACCGCCGCGGGCACGAAAACCGTTCCGTACTCCCGCGTCCAGTGGAACGGCACGCCCTCCGCCGTTCCCTCGTCCCCGTAATACATCCCGTCCACTTCCTCGAGATGCACGGGCACCAGCGGCTTCTCGAGCGTCCACGCCGGTAACACCGCAAAAGCGATCGTCCCGATGATCACGCTCGCCTGAAGGCTCGCGCTCCAGGAGGGCGGCGCCTGGACGGAGCGCGAGGCCTGGGCGGAGCGCGGGGCTTCAGCCGAGCGTGCGTCTCGACTCAACAGCACCGATCCGCCGAGCGCCGCGGCGAGACCGAGCTGCAGGAAGAACGCCGTCGCGACTTCTGGAACGAGCAGAGGATGTCCCACCAGGCACGTGCCGAGGAAGGCGACGATGCCGGCGGTGGCGCCGAGAAGCCTCCAGTCCGCCTTCGCGCCTTCGGCGCTGCGGCGGAGAAGTCCGCGGAACGCCAGTCCGGCCGCGCCGACGAAGAACGCGGCGTAGACGAAGAAGCCGATGATCCCTTCCTCCGTCGTCACCTGGAGGTAGTAGTTGTGCGCGTTCTCGGAGCCGTAGGTCCAGGCCAGCTGCGGCGACAGGAAGTTGGGGGCGTCGCGGAAATACCGGCCGGGCCCGATGCCGAGATAGGGATGCGTGCCGATGACGCGGAAGCTCGACATCACGAACTGCGACCGGAAGCCCGCACCGCGGTACGTCGGGTCGTGCTCGACCTGCCAGCCGCGCGCGATGCCGAACAGGATCAGCACCGCAAGCACGCCGCCGATCACGGCGACCCGCCGTGCCCGCGCCCACGTCGTCGTCATCGCCCACAAAAATGCGAACGGGATCACGAGTCCGGCCGCGGCTTCGGCGCTGCGCGAGCGGCTGAGCCACAGTCCGGCGGCGCATGCGGCGGCCGCGGCGATCCAGAACGCGCGGCGGCGTCCGTTCTCGCGCATCGCGATGCCGAGCGCGAGGCAGAGGACGAGCACGAAGTGCGAGCCGGCGGCGTTCAGATCGAGCACGTGCGCGGCGAAGCGGTAGCCGATCGTCGCTTCGCGCGTGATGACCTGCTGCGGCCCGATGCCGAACATCAGCAGCACGCTGGTCAGCGCCGCCAGCATCGCGGAGACGGCGAGTGCGGCCGGCAGTGATCGCGCGAGCGACGGCTTCCAGCGAATCAGCTCCATCGCGGCGCCCGCGAGCGCGAAGCCTTCGAGCATCCGCGCCGCGTCGCTGATGCCCGTCGGATCGCCGTAGCCGAAGTAGTTGAACAGGACGACGCCGAGGTCGATGCGGAGCGCGTCGGGCCAGCGAAGGAGCTGGCGGCACAAGCCGACGCACAGGCTGGCGAGCAGCACCGAAAACCACCACGCCGCGACCCACGCGTATCGCGGAAGCCGGGGACCCTCAGCGTGCTCCCTCCGACCTCCGACCTCCGGCCTCTGACCTCTCATCAGCCAGGGCGTGATGAACGCAAGCAGGATGATTTCGGTCAGCCTGAAGTGCACGACCCCGTCGAGCGCGACGAGAAACGCGCCGAGGGGCGCGAGCACGGCGATGCCGAGCAATCCGGCAGCGGGATTCCAGAGCGTGACGCCGGAGATGGCGACGACCAGCAGCTTGGCGAGAAGGGGCGTGTCGGCCGATGCGAGCGCGACGAGGAGGAAGACGGCTGGAAGAATGCTCAGCAGCCGTCGCAGGACGAGCAGCGTCTGGCGCGACACGTTATGCGCGCTGGAGTTCCTCGAGTCGCGCGCGGATGGCGGCGAGCTCGGTCTGGATGTCGTCGAGCTGGAGCTCTCGCTTCCGATCGCGGGCAAGCAGCGCGTCGGATCGCTTCAGGTCGTCGTCCGAGATCGCGCGGACGATGTCGGTGAAGTCGCGCGTGTCGACGTACGGCCTGACGGTGCGGAGGAACGCGATGAGCGACGCCTGACAGCGAATCAGCTCGATGACGGCGGCCTGGAACACGCGCTGCTGGCGGAGTTCGGCGACGAGCGCGGCGTTGAACGAACGCTGGCGCGGGCTGAGCGGCGCGGCGGCCTGGGCGTGCTGTTCGAGCGCCGACAGGTGCGCGGCGATGTCTCCGGACGGGGCGGCCGAGAGCGCGGCGTCGATCTTCGTCAGCGCCGTCTCGAGCGTGTGCAGCGCCTCCCGGAACGCGCGGGCCGCCTCCTCACGCTCGACGCTCGCTCCTTCCGTCACCGTCCGACGAGTCCTTCGACGGGACTGCTCGCCGTCGCGTACATCTTCCGCGGAATCCGTCCGGCGAGGTACGCGAGCCGGCCCGCGCGAATGGCGTACTTCATCGACTCGGCCATCGCGACCGGATCCTGCGCGCCCGCGATCGCCGTGTTCATCAGCACCGCGTCGGCGCCGAGCTCCATCGCGAACGTCGCGTCGGACGCCGTGCCGACGCCCGCGTCGACGATGACGGGGACGCGGGAGAACTCGCGGATGATCCGGATGTTGTTCGGGTTCTGGATGCCGAGGCCCGATCCGATCGGCGCGCCGAGCGGCATCACCGCCGAGGCGCCGGCGTCTTCGAGCTTGCGGCAGACGATCGGATCGTCGGTCGTATACGGCAGCACGACGAAGCCCTCGCGCACGAGCACGGCCGTCGCCTTGACCAGTTCCTCGTTGTCGGGGAAGAGCGTCTTCTCGTCGCCGATCACTTCGAGCTTCACCCAGTTCGAGAGTCCCGCCTCGCGCCCGAGCCGCGCCGTGCGCACCGCTTCGTCCGCGTTGTAGCAGCCCGCCGTATTCGGCAGCAGGAACATCTTCGACGTATCGATGTAATCGAGCAGGGATTCCTTCGTCCGATCGGAGATGTTCACACGACGGACCGCGACCGTCGCCATGTCGGCGCCGGACGCTTCGTGCGCCTTCGCCATCACGGCGTTCGACGGGTACTTGCCCGTCCCGATGATGAGCCTCGACTGGAATGTCTTTCCCGCAATGACCAGATGATCAGATGCCACAGTTCACCGTCCCGTTACCCGCCACCCGCAAAATTCACGATCTCGACGGTATCGCCGTCGTTGACGATCGTCTCATCGAACGCGGCGCGCTTCACGATCACGAGGTTGTGCTCGACAGCGACCCGCCGCGCGTCGATTTCCAGAGATTTCAACAGGCGTGTCACGCTCACCGGACCCGGTACGTCTAATGGATCACCGTTCAGCGTGATATGCACAATTTTCGTAAACATCTTACCTTGCGGGGCCGCTTTTGGATAAGGATCACCGGATGACTCTCGACCGCGCGGCGGCGCTGTCGTGGTATCAGCGCAACCGCGAGCGGTCGCGCGCGCTGTTCGACATGCTGCCGCAGGACGCCTATTACGAGCGGCCCATCGACCTGCGGCATCCGATCGTCTTCTACGACGGCCACCTGCCGGGATTCAGCTTCAACACGCTGGTGAAGAAGGCCGCGGGCGAGCCGGGCATCGACGCGCGCCTGGAGTCGCTGTTCGCGCGGGGAATCGATCCCCACGAATCGCGCGCCGGCGGCGCGGCGCTTCAATGGCCCGGGCGCGATGCCGTGCGCGACTTCGTTCGTGAAGCCGATACGCGTGTCGTCGACACGTTGAAGAAGAAGGACGTCGGCAACGAGCCGGTGTTCACGATCCTCGAGCACGAGGCGATGCATCAGGAGACGCTGCTCTATATGTGGCATCGCCTGCCGTTCGATCGGAAGAAACGGCCGGCCGGCTACTCGCCGGTGACGCGCGGATCGGTGCCGCAGCAGGAGTGGATCGAGATTCCCTCGGGCCGCGCGACGCTCGGCGTCGACGAAGGCGCGCTGCCGTTCGCCTGGGACAACGAGATGCCGGCCTACGACGTCGACGTGGCCGCATTCAGCATTCAGAAGCACGACGTCACGAACGCCGAGTACATGAAGTTCGTCGAAGCGGGCGCGCATGCGCCGCTGTTCTGGGAGAAAGTCGACGGCCGCTGGTGCTGGCGCGGGATGTTCGAGCTGATTCCGCTGCCGATGTCCTGGCCGGTGTATGTCAGCCAGGAAGAGGCGTCCGCGTTCGCTCGGTGGCGCGGAGGGCGCCTGCCGACCGAAGCGGAATACCAGCGTGCGGCGATCGGCGCCTCGCCGGTCGTGTGCGACTTCACGTCGTGGGATCCCGAGCCGGCGGGGTCGCATCCCGAAGGCGCGAGCCGCTGGGGCGTCGAGGATCTCGTCGGCAACGGCTGGGAGTGGACGTCCACGCCGTTCGCCCCGTTTCCGGGATTCCGCGCGTCGATCTCCTATCCCGAGTACTCCGCCGACTTCTTCGACGGCGAGCACTTCGTCATGAAAGGCGCGTCGCCGGCGACCGCGCGCGAGCTGATCCGGCCGTCCTTCCGCACCTGGTTCCGGCCGAAGTATCCGTACGTGTACGCGACGTTC
>DATNBT010000207.1:0-8553 GCA_035571855.1 Vicinamibacterales bacterium | reverse complement strand
CCGCCACAGCGAGTTCGGCACCTTCGTCAGCCCGAGGGTCTCCGCGCTGTTCCGTCAGGGCCCCTGGTCCAGCCGGATTTCCTACGGCACCGGCTTCTTCGCGCCGTCGGCCGTCACCGAAGAGACCGAAGCGGCAGGATTGTCGCGGCTGACGATCCACGAGCCGCTGAAGCCCGAGCGCGGCCGCAGCCTGTCGGTGGACCTGACGCGGACGACGGGACCGTTGACCACGACGCTCACCGTGTTTCATTCGCGGATTCTCGATCCGGTGGAAGTCGATCGAACCGGCGCGTTCGTTCTCCACAATCTTGCGGCGCCGACCACGAACGCCGGCATCGAAGCGCTTGCCGTGTGGAAGGACGAGGACTTCTCGCTCGTCGCGAATTACGCGTACATCTACTCGCGCGAAGACACGGAGTCGGGCCGCGCAGCGGTTCCCTTGACGCCCGCGCACGCCGGCGGGATTGACGCCGCATGGGATTGGGGCAACCACGAGGCGTGGCATGCCGGGGCGGAGTGGTACTTCACCGGCCGGCAGCGTCTCGAGGCGAATCCGTATCGCGAGACGAGCGCGTCCTACAGCGTCTTCGGACTTCTGCTCAGCCGCCGCATCGGGCGGACGCTGCTGTACATCAACGGCGAGAACCTGAACGACGTCAGGCAGACGGACTGGGATCCGCTGCTTCGCCAGTCGCGGAGCGTCGACGGCCGATGGACCGTCGATGCGTGGGCGCCGCTCGACGGCCGCGTGATCAACGGCGGCCTGCGAATCAGCTTTTGAGCCTCGACTCCCTCATGCGGCGGCTCGCTCTCCTGGCACTCGCGATCACGGTGCCGCCGCGCACCGCGTCGGCGCAGACGTTTCTCCTCGCGGGGCAGATGAACGTCATCGGGCAGCGCCACGGCACATTCCCTTCGCCGTACTCAGGACCGCAAAGCTTCAGATCTGATGAAGATCCGAAAGTCTCCAGCGTCCTGACGCTCTACACCGGGATTCAACTGCCCAAAGGCTGGGACGTCGTTCTCGACGTCGAGAGCGCCGGCGGTGCGGGCTTGAGCGACGCGTTCGGCCTCGCGGGCTTCACCAACCTGGACGTCGTGCGCAACCCGACGCTGGGCACGTCGCCGTACCTCGCGCGGCTGATCGTGCATAAAGTCCTCGCGCTGACGGACCGGCGCGTCAACTCCATCCGGACCCCGCTGAGTCTGCCGACGACACTGCCCGAACGCCGCATCGAGATCCGCGCGGGCAAAATCGGCGTCGTCGATTTTTTCGATGTCAATGCCGTCGGCGGCGACAGCCATCTGCAGTTCACGAACTGGACCGTGGACAACAACGGCGCGTACGACTACGCCGCGGACACCCGCGGCTACACATACGGCGTCGTCGTTGAATACGACACGCCGCGCTGGTCGATCCGCGGCGCCGAGGCGCTGATGCCGACGGTCGCCAACGGCATCGTCCTCGACTGGCACGTCGCGCGTTCGCGCGGCGAGAACGTCGAGCTCGAACTCCATCCGTCGGCCCCGCTTACGCTGAAGTTGGTCGGTTTCGTCAATCACGCGAACATGGGAAGCTACACGGAAGCGATCGACGCGTTCCGCGCCGGCAGGGACGCGACGCCTGACATCGAAGCGCACCGTACGGCGGGACGCATCAAAGGCGGCGCCGGCGTGAACGTCGAATACGACCTGCCCGACGGCGTCCGGCTGTTCGCGCGATCGGGATGGAACGGCGGGGACTCCGAGTCATTCGCGTACACGGAAGTGAACGACACGATGTCCGCCGGCGGCGACGTCAGCGGCACGCGCTGGCAGCGCCGCGACGATCGTGCCGGCGTCGCGTTCGCCTCGAACGGGCTTTCAGCGCAGCACCGCGAGTACCTTCGGCTCGGGGGCCACGGCTTCCTGCTCGGCGACGGCACGCTGACCTACGGACGCGAAAACGTCGTCGAGGCGTATTACACGGCGCATGTGTGGCGGGGCCTTTTCCTGTCCGCGGGGCTGCAGTACCTTCACAATCCCGGGTACAACAGCGACCGTGGTCCCGTGTTCGTGCAGTCGGCGCGGGTGCACGTCGACTTCTAGGACGTCTTGCCTTCCGGCGGCGCGGCCGACAGCGTCGTGCCGTCCGGCAGCACAATCGAGCGCGCGTTCGCGAGATTCGACCGATCTTTCGCGCGGCTGCCCCGGACCGTGATCGCATCGCCGATCTTCAGCGTCTTCGGCGTCCATCCGCGCTTCGCCAGGCCGTTGGGGCTGCCCATCTCGATCGACCACTGCTCGTTCTTCACCTCGATGTAGACATGGACGTGCGGGTTCATCCACTCGATCTTCGTCACGCGGCCGGTCAGCGCGACGGGCTTGGTGATGTCGAAGTCGGCGGCGAACGAATGGTGAGCCATCGCCATGGCCAGCAGAACCGCACACATCATGGCCGGTGCATCCCCGAGGCACGCAGTGTCCCCTTGCGCAGCGCCCGCGCTTTCATGATGTAGAAGATCACCGGCGTGATCACGAGCACGTGAATCGTCGACGTCACCATGCCTCCGACAATCGGCGCGGCTATCGGCTTCATGATGTCAGACCCGACGCCCGTGCTCCACAGAATCGGCATCAGGCCGGCCATGACGACGCTGACCGTCATGAGCTTCGGCCGCAGCCGCAGCACGGATCCCGCAATCGTCGCCTCGAAGACGTCCGCCTGCGTGATCTCTCCGCCCTGCGCGAGCCGGCGGTCGAGCGCCTCGTGCAGGTAGAGCACCATGACGACGCCCGTCTGGACGGCGACGCCGTAGAGCGCGATGTAGCCGACCCACACGGCGACCGAGAAGTTGTAGCCGAGCCACCACTGAAGAATCACGCCGCCCGTCATCGCGTAGACGACCGACAGCATCACGATGGTCGCCTCGGCCGCCGAGTGGAACGTCATGTACAGCAGCATGAAGATGATGAAGAACACGAGCGGGATCAGAATCTTGAACCGCTCGCGCGCGCGCACCTGGAATTCGTACTGTCCGGTCCACGACAACGTGTATCCCGCCGGCAGCCTCACGCGTCCCGCGATCGCGCGCTTGGCCGCGTCCACGTAGCCGCCGATGTCGGTCGTCGCCGTGTCGACATAGACATAACCGGCGAGCTGTCCGTTCTCGTCGCGAATCATCGAGGGACCGGGCGACAACGAGATCGCCGCGAGCTCCGACAGCGGCACCTGCGCGCCCATCGGCGTCTTCACGAGGACACGGCCGAGCTCGGGAAGACTGTCGCGGAAGCCGCGCTCGTAGCGGACGTTCACCGGATACCGCTCGCGGCCTTCGATCGTCCGCGTGATGTTCTGCCCCCCGATGGCCGATTCGATGACGTCTTCCACATCGCCCACCGTCAGCCCATGGCGCGCGATCGCATCCCGGTCGATCGAGATGTCGGTGAAGTAGCCCTGTGCGACGCGTTCGGCGTAGACGCTGCGCGTGCCCGGCACGTTCTGCAGCGCGCGCTCGATCTCGCCGCCGATCTGCTGAATCTCATTCAGATCCGATCCCAGAATCTTTATGCCCACCGGCGTCTTGATTCCCGTCAGCAGCATGTCGAGGCGATTGCGAATCGGCTGCGTCCAGACGTTCGGGAACCCCGGGAACTGGAGCTGCGCGTCCATCTCCGCCTGCAGCTTGTCGAGCGTCATGCCGGCGCGCCACTGCTCGCGGGGCTTGAGCGTGACGGTCGTGTTGACCATGCCCATCGGCGTGTTGTCGGTGGCCGTGGTGCCGCGTCCCACGGTGCCGAAGACGGTCTCGACTTCCGGAAACCGTCTGAGCATCCGGTCCTGCACCTGCAGCAGCTTTGTCGCCTCGGTGATGGACAGGCCGGGCGGCGACGTCGGCATATAGAGCAGCGACCCCTCGTAAAGCGGCGGCATGAACTCGCTGCCGATGACGAAGAGCAGCGGAATCGTCAGCGGGACGACGGCGAAGTTCAGGATCAGCGCCGTCCACTTCCAGCGCAGCGCGAGCCGGATGATCGGATCGTAGATCCACGCGAAGACGCGGGCGATCGGGTTCTGCGACTCCGGCTTCAGCCGCCGGCCCCGGATGAAGATGACCATCAGCACCGGTACGAGCGTGATGGACAGAATCGACGCGGCCGCCATCGCGAACGTCTTCGTGAACGCCAGCGGCCTGAACATCCGCCCTTCCTGCGCCTCGAGCAGGAACACCGGCACGAACGAGACGACGATGATCGCGAGCGAGAAGAAGATGGCGCGCGCCACCTGCTTCGCGGCGCCGATGATGGCGCGCGGCTGGTCCCCGTACGGGATCTGTTCCTCGGAGACGTGCCGATAGGCGTTCTCCACCATCACGATCGACGCATCCACGAGGACGCCTATGGCGAGCGCGAGGCCGCCGAGCGACATGATGTTCGACGTCACGCCGAGGTAGTACATCGGGATGAACGACGCCAGCACGGCGATCGGGAGCGCGAGGATCGGAATCAGCGCGGATCGGAAATGGAACAGGAACACGATGATGACGATCGAGACGACGACCGCCTCTTCGACGAGCGTGCGCCGAAGCGTGCCGATCGACTCGTTGATGAGGCCGGACCGGTCGTACGTCGGCACGATGCGCACGCCCGGCGGCAGCGATGTCTGTACTTCCTGCAGCTTCGCTTTGACCCCGTCGATGACGCGCAGCGCGTTCTCGCCGAACCGCATCACGACGATGCCGCCGACGGCCTCGCCCTTGCCGTCCAGTTCGGCGGCACCGCGGCGGATGTCGGGGCCGAGGCGCACCTGCGCGACGTCGCGCACGCGGATCGGCGTGCCGCGTCTGTTCGCGCCGAGCGAGACGTTCTCGATGTCGGCAATCGACGTCAGGTAGCCTTTGCCGCGCACCATGTACTCGCGTCCCGCGAACTCCAGCAGCCGGCCCTCGACGTCGTTGTTGCTCATCTTGATCGCGTCGACGACCTGCTTCACGCCGACGTCGTAGGCCGCCAGCTTCGCGGGATCGAGATTGACCTGGTATTGCTTGACGAATCCGCCGATGCTCGCGACCTCCGCCACGCCCGGCACCGACGCGAGCCAGTACCGGAGATTCCAGTCCTGCAGGCTTCGAAGATCGGCGAGCGTCCGCTGTCCCGTGTCGTCGACGAGCGCGTACTCGAACACCCAGCCCACGCCCGTGGCGTCAGGACCGATCGTCGGGTTCACGCCGTCGGGGAGCTGGCCGCGAATGCCCTGCAGGTACTCGACGACGCGGCTGCGCGCCCAGTAGATGTCGGTGTTGTCCTGGAAGATCACGTAGACGTACGAGATGCCGAAGTCCGTGAAGCCGCGCACGGCCTTCACGTGGGGCGTCGCGATCAACGCCGAGACGATCGGGTAGGTGATCTGATCCTCGATGAGATCCGGACTCCGTCCCATCCACTCGGTCGACACGATCACCTGGACGTCGGAGATGTCCGGCACGGCGTCGAGCGGCGTGTTCGTCATCGCCCAGATGCCCCACACGGTCACGATGACCGTGCCGGTGAACACCAGGAAGCGGTTGGACGCGCACCAGTCGATGATGCGTTCGATCACTTCGCCACCACCGTGGTCTGCGCGCTGCCGAGCCTCTGTCCGCCTCGCGTGACGGTGATCGTCGCCTGCCACTGGCCGGCCATCATCACCTGTCCCGGTCCTCGATACACGCCGGCACCGGCGGGGGCGAGCTTCACTTCATTCCGCATCGCCGGCATGTTCATCGTCGGCATCGCCGCCATGAAGAACTGGACGGACACGTCGGCTCCGTCGATCGGCATTCCGTTCGCGTCCTTCACCGAGACTTCCATCTGGTTGTCGCCGGTCTTCGGCGGATCGGGAACGGTGCGGAAGGCGATGTTGAGACTCGACGCGCCAGGCTGAACGGCCGGCGCGGGCCCGGCCTGGTAACCCTGAACCGCCGCGCGCAGCTGACTCTCGGAGTCGAGGAAGAACGCTGCACCCGTGGCGACGACGTCTCCGTCTTTCAGGCCGTCGAGAATCGCAACCTCGTCGCCCGCGCGCCTGCCGGCTTTCACCTTGCGCGGCTCGAAGTACCCGTCGCCCTGCGTCACGAAGACAACCTGTTCCGTGCCGGAATCCAGCAGCGCGTCGACCGGGATCAGAATCGCGCTCCCCGCCGTCGACGCGATCTCGACGTCGGCGAACATGCCGGGCTTCATTCGTCCGCCGCGATTCGCGAACTCGTACCGCACTTTGTTCGTGCGCGTCTGCTCGTCGACGTACGGATAGATGTAGATGACGCGGCCGGCGAACCGTTCGCCGGGGTACGCGTTCAGCGTGACAGTCGCCGACTGGCCGACGCGGACGAACGCCAGCTCGGTCTCGTACACATCCGCCTCGACCCAGACGACGGAGAGATCGGCAATCCGGTAGAGCGTCTGACCGGCCGTCACCCGCATCCCGCTGACCGCCGTCTTCTCCATCACGACGCCCGCCACCGGCGAACGGAACGTGATCGTGCTCGACGCTTCGCGGCTGTCGTCGAGCTGGCGCAGTTGCTCCTCGGTCAGGTCCCACAGGCCGAGACGCTGCCGGCTGGCGGTGACGAGCTGGTCGGCGCGTGCTCTTGCGTCCTCCAGTGCCGATTGCTGCAGCTGCTCGCGCGCCTTCACGGCGAGGAGGTACTCGCGCTCGGCCGCGAGCAGGTCCGGACTGTAGAGCGTGAACAGCGGCTGGCCGCGCGTGACGCTCTGTCCGGTGTAGTCGACGAACAGGTCGCGAATCCATCCGTCGAGCTTGACGTTCACGTCCGCGAGCCGCGTCTCGGCGGATCGCACGATGCCCGTGGCGTGGATTGTCTCGGCAAGAGGCTTGCGGCGCGCCGCGACCGTCCGCACGCCAATCAACTGCTGGCGCCTCGGATCGATCGTGACTGGTCCGCGCAGTGTCTCGGCTGTCGCAGCGGCAGCGGGCGCGGCAGCCGCCGGCATGTCCTTCATCGCGGCTGCCGGGGCGCGACGGCCGCGAATCCAGACGACGCCCGCGCCGGCAAGCAGCAAGGCGAGCGCGATGGCGACGAAGACGAGCAGGATGCGTTTCATTTCAGCTCCGACCCGATCGCGCGCTCGAGATCGCCGATCGCCTGGGCAAGCTCCGCACGCGCGCGGTAGTAGTCGAGGCGCGCGTCGAGAAGACTCCGTTCGCTTTCGAGGATCGACTGGAAGTCCGCGCGATCCGACTGGTACGACGTGCGCGCGACGTCGAAGAGCTGCTCCGCCTGCGGCATGATGGTCGTCTTCAGCAGCGACACGCGCGCCTGCGCGCCCGTCGCACGGAGGTACGCCTCCTGCACCGCCAGCCGCACCATCGTCTCCATCGCGCGCTCGCGGCTTCGGGCTGCCACGACCGTCGCGGCTTCTTCCGCGACTTTCGCGTCGATGCGTCCGCGGGACCACGGCGCATTGGGCCACGTCACGCCGACCTTCACCATGAGGCCGTCGGTCTGATCGGGCATGAGCTGATATCCGCCCTGCACCGAGTAATCGGGCTTGCGATCGAGCCGCGCCGACGTCACGGCGGCCTCGCCGCGCGCGATCTCGACACGGGCACGCTGCAGTTCGGGCTGCCGCGCGATCGCGAGCGTCTGAAGTTCGGCGACGGGCGGAAGCGTGCGGTCCTCCGGCGGCTCGTCCAGCGGACCGAACGGCGCGTCGAGCGGCCGGTTCAGCAGCGCGTTCAACTTCGCCGACGCCAGCGCCGCTTCCTGGTCGTGCATGATGACGTCGTTGTGCAGCCTCGAGAGCTCGACGACCGGCTTCAACGCGTCCTGCTGCGACGATCGGCCCGCGGCATAGCGCGCCTGCGCGGCATCCGCGATTTCGCCCAGCAGATCGACGCTGGCGAGGTGCACTTCGGCCGCCTTGCGGGCGATGAACAGCGCGAAATACGCCTGCGTGATGTCGTTCACGATCTGCCGCGATCTGACGTCGACGTCGGCGTCGGCGAGCGCGATGTCTTTTTCCGCGACGGCCGCCCGCGCGTCGCGCTTGCCGCGGCCGGGGAGATCCTGGCCGGCCATGAACATGTACATGTTCGTGTTCGCCGGATTCAGCGTGTTGATCGGCCACTGCCAGATCTGCGCCTCGGCCGTCGGCGGCATCAGCGCCCGCTCCTGCGCCGGGCGCTGCCGCGCGACGGCGACCTGGTCGCGAAGCGCGGCGAGGTCCGGATTCCGGTCGAGCGCCTCTTTCAACAGGCTGTCGAGCGACACCGGCGGTCCCTCGACGCGCGTCGACGGCTCGTGCCGATGCACGTCCTGCGCGCGGACGGCCGGCGTCACGACACTGACGAACGCCATGGCGAAGCCCGCCACGGCCAACACACGAACGGATCGAGTCATTCCTCCCCCAAGGCAGACCAATGGCCTGCGCTACCGGAACAGCGTCGGTGCGGGAGCGGCTAAATCAGGAGTGAGGAGTGCGCGATGTAGGGAGGCGGGCCGATCTGGATGAAATGATTCGACGAAACGATCGGCCGAGGCGCGGGCAAGACCGCTACGACCGGCCGAGACG
>DATNBT010000206.1:0-10449 GCA_035571855.1 Vicinamibacterales bacterium | reverse complement strand
TTGACGCGCGTGAGCAGCGGCGCCGGGGTGTAGTCGAGATCGGTGGCGTCCTGCGTCTTCCAGTGGACGATGCCGGTCGTCGACGAGAAGGCCATCTTCTTCCCGACGTGCCGCGCCAGGAACGTCGTCGACTGCACGTCGCGATCGGTGTGCCCCTCGAAATCGCGCGACGAGTGGAACGGGTTGTCGCGCAGCGCCTGCAGGTCGTTCAGCGCGTAGTCGCCGTCACGCGCGCGCTCGCCGGTGTAGATGAGACGCGCCTCCCACTGCGCCGTCGGCGTGAGCAGCAGCTGCGCCTTGCCGAAGGTGCCGTTCCTGTAGTCGATGTCGTTGCCGGTCACGTCGTTCTTCGTGAAGCCGTCGCGCTGCGCGTGGCCGAAGGCGAAGCCGACCGCGGCCTTGCCGCCCAGCGGACCGGAGGCGGCGGCGCGCACGTCGATCGAGCTGTAGTTGCCGAACGGCACCACCGCGGATCCCGTCCACTTGGTCAAGGACGGCCGCGGCGTGCTGACGTTAACGAGGCCGCCCAGCGTGTTGCGCCCGAAGAGCGCGCTCTGCGGACCGCGCACGAACTCCAGCTGACTGACGTCGAGCAGCTCGAGGCTGGACGAGTTGGTGTTCAGCTGCGGCACGCCGTCGATATACGTCGTAATCGCGGAATTGGCCGGGCTCGACCCGATTCCGCGGAAGCGCGGGTTGCTCAGCTTCCGCGCGGTGAAGTCGGTGAAATAGGTGTTCGGCGCGTAGATGGCCGCCTCGCCAATAGTGGTCATGCCGCCGTTCCACAGCGAATCGAGCGGGACGATGCTGACGCTGACCGGGAGGCCCTGGGGATCGGCCGGCTCCTTCTGGGCGGTGACGGTCACGGTCGGCAGCGTGACCTGCCCGGCCGGCTGGGTGGTCTGGGCGGCGGCGACGGCGGGCAGGCCGAGGCCGAGGAGCACGAGGGTCAATCGCATGCGCATCATTATGCCCAATGGTAACGGCGCAAATGGCCCGAAGTTCCGGGGTTGTCCCAGCATTCGTCACAGCCCGGGCCACGAAACGCGCTGCGGTAAGATGGCGTAAACGAGTGAAGGCCATGCTGAAACGACAGTTCGTGCTCGGTCCGCTTGTACTCCTACTAAGTGCGGTCATCCTGGCCCAGCCGCAGCCCCAGGGGCGGAGAGTGGCCCTCGGCGACTGGCCCGACGCGCGCGGCCCGCATCGCGACGGCCGGTCGGATGAAACCGGCCTGATCGAGAAGTGGCAGTTGAACGGCACCGGCTTCCTGTGGCGCGCGCCCTACGGCGGGCGCTCGGCCCCGGTCGTCATGGGCAACCGCGTCTACGTGCAGAACCCCGCCGGCCTCGGCGAGAACATGCAGGAGCGCGTCATGGCGCTCGACGCCGACACCGGCCGGCTGATGTGGGAATACAAGTTCAACGTGTTCCAGAGCGACGTGCCGCCGCATCGCGTCGGCTGGGCCTCGCCGGCCGCCGATCCCGAGACCGGCAACATCTACGCGCTCGGCGTCGGCGCGACGGTCATCGCGCTGAACAAGGACGGCAAGCTGCTCTGGGATCGCTCGATCGGCGAAGAGTTCGCCGCGTTCACCACGCACGGCGGCCGCACCTCGTCGCCGATCATCGACGGCGACCTGGTCATCGTCTCCGCCGCGATCTCGAGCTGGGGCTCGGGCGCGTCGCGGCAGCACCGGTTCGTGGCGCTCGACAAGCGCAGCGGCGACATCGTCTGGATCGCCAGTCCGGGCGGGCGCCCCTACGACACCAATTACGCGGCGCCGCTCATTGCGCCGATCAACGGGCTGCGTCTTTTGATCAGCGGCAGCGGCGACGGCGGCGTCTACGCGATGAAGCCGCAGACCGGCGAGAAGGTGTGGGGCACGGTCATCGCCAAGCGCGCGATCAACACCGGCACGGTCGTCTCGGGCAATACCGTGATCGTCTCGCACGGCGACGAGAACCTCGACGTTCCAGAGCTGGGCATGATCGCGGCGATCGACGGCTCGCAGACCGGCGAGATCAAGACGACGAAGTGGGCGCAGAAAGGGGATCAGTTCGGCTTCTCCTCGCCCGTCATCGACAGCGGCCGCGTCTACCAGGTGGAGAACGGCTCGCGGCTCAAGGCCTACGACGTCGAGAGCGGCAAGCTGCTGTGGACGCAGACGCTCGGCACGATCCAGAAGGCGCCGCTCGTCTTCGCCGACGGCAAGCTCTACGTCGGCACCGAGAGCGGCAAGTTCTTCATCGTCCGTCCGTTCGCGGATCACGCCGAGATCCTGAGCGACGTGGAGATGCCGCCGAGCAAGGACGACAACGCCGGGCAGTCGGCCGGGATCCCGGAGCCGATCTTCGGGGGAGCCGCGGTGTCGCGCGGACGCATCTTCTTCGTCTCGACGGGCGGCGTCTACGCGATCGGATCGAAGACGGCGACGAAACCGGCGGGGTTCACGGTGGACGAGCCGGCGGTGAAGGGCGAAGGCGACGCCGCCTGGATTCGCGTCTCGCCGACAGAGATGGTGCTGAAGCCCGGACAGGCGGTCAAGCTCACGGCGACGGCGTTCGACCGGATGGGCCGCGCCATCGGCCCCGCGTCGAACGTCGCCTGGTCGCTGACCGGCCTGAAGGGCACGGTCGCACCCGACGGCACGTTCACGCCGGCCACGGACGTCGTCGAGCAGGCCGGCACGATCAAGGCGACGGCGGGGGCGGTGTCGGGCGAGGCGCGCGCGCGCGTCGTGCGGCCGCTGCCGTGGACCGAGACGTTCGACGCGATGGCGGACGGCTCGGTCCCGCCCGGGTGGATCATCGTCGGCACCGCGAAGACCGCGGTTGGCGCGATCGACGGACAGAAGGCGCTCTACAAGGCACCCGACAACACGATCTTCAAGCGGTATCGCGGCTTCGTCGGCGACGTCAATCTCTCGGACTACACCGTCGAAGCGGACGTGCGCGGGACGACGAAGCGGCGGCAGATGTCGGACCTCGGCGTCACGGCGCAGCGCTACTCGCTCATCCTCTACGGCAACGCGCAGCAGATGAAGATCGAGTCGTGGGAGCCGGAGACGCACCGCGCGGCGGTGGTGCCCTACGAGTGGAAGCCCGACACCTGGTATCACCTCAAGCTGCGGGTCGAGAACATGCCCGACGGCAAGGTGCGGGCGCGCGGCAAGGCGTGGCCGACAGGCGCGCAGGAACCGGACGCGTGGACGATCGAGAAGATCGATCCCATCGGCAATCACAAGGGGGCGCCCGGGTTTTTCATCGACGCCGAGTTCGGCGCCTACATCGACAACATCAAGGTCGCGAAAAACCAATGAAGAAGATATTGCTCGCGCTCGCCATCGTCGCCGTTGCTGCTGGAGCCTTCCGCCTGAAGGCGGAAGCCACGAGTGATCCCGGCACCGGCGACTGGCCGATGTGGGGCGGCACGCCCGACCGCAACATGGTCTCGAACATGAAGGGGCTGCCCACCGAGTGGGACGTCAAGACGAAGAAGAACGTCAAGTGGGTCGCCGAGCTCGGATCGCAGAGCTACGGGAATCCAGTGGTCGCGGGCGGGATGGTGTTCGTCGGCACGAACAACGAAGCGATGCGCGACCCGAAGCAGCCGGGCGACCGCGGCGTGCTGATGGCGTTCAAGGAAGACACCGGCGAGTTCATGTGGCAGCAGACGCACGAGAAGCTGTCGTCGGGGCGCGCCAACGACTGGCCCTACCAGGGGGTCGCCAGCTCTCCCGCGGTCGAAGGCAACAAGCTCTACTACGTCAGCAACCGCGGCGTGGTCTGGTGTCTCGACATCAACGGCTTCGCCGACGGCAACCAGGGACCGGTGAAGGACGAGAAGCTGACCGGGCCGCACGACGCCGACGTCATCTGGTCGTTCGACATGATGGAGGAAGTCGGCTCCTATCCGCACAACCTGTCGAACTCGTCGCCGGTGATCTACGGCAACCTGATCTTCGTCAGCACGTCGAACGGGCAGGACGAAAGCCACGTCCACATCCCGTCGCCGAAGGCGCCGGCGATCATCGCGCTCGACAAGGTCACGGGCGAGCTGGCGTGGGAAGACAACTCGGTCCAGGACCGCATCCTGCACGGCCAGTGGTCCACGCCGTCGGTAGGCAAGATCGGCGGCGTCGAGCAGGTGGTCAGCGCGCAGGGGGACGGCTGGGTGCGCGGCTACGATCTCAAGGGCAAGAAGCTCTGGGAGTTCGACACCAACCCGAAGGACGCGGTGTGGCCCAAGACGCGCAATGAGGTGATCGGCACGCCGGTCATCTACGACGACAAGGTCTACATCGCCAACGGCCAGGATCCGGAGCACGGCGAGGGCGTCGGCCATCTCTACGCGATCGACGCGACCAAGCGCGGCGACATCACGCAGACCGGCCGCCTCTGGCACTACGACAAGATCCGCCGCTCGATCTCGACGCCGTCGCTCGCCGACGGGCTGCTCTACATCCCCGACTTCAGCGGCTTCCTGCACTGCCTCGACGCAAAGACCGGACAGGTCTACTGGACGCACGACATGTTCGCCGCGGTCTGGGGCTCGACCATGGTGGTCGACGGGCGCATCTACCTCGGCGACGAGGACGGCGACGTCACCGTGCTGGCGACCGGCAAGACGAAAAAGGTGCTGGGCGAGATGAACATGGGCAGCGCCGTCTACGCCACGCTGGTGCCGGCGCACGGGCGCCTGTACCTCAATAACCGGAACCAGCTGTTCGCATTGTCAGTCGATGGGAAGTGAAGGAAGGATACGAAGGAGGGCGAAGGATACGAAGGAGCGCACGAAGGAACGCACGAAGGAGCGTCGCTCGTTCGTTGCAGCGTGCTCCTTCGTATCCTTCGTCTCCTTCGTATCCTTCCTGTCCGCGCAGGACGCGTGGCCGCAGTTCAGGGGCAGCCCGCGGCTGACCGGGGCCGCCGGCGACGTTCCCGCGGCGCCGGCGCTCAAGTGGACCTACGAGGCGGGTGAGACGATCGAGTCGTCGGCCGCGATTGCCGACGGCGTCGTCTACGTCGGCGCCGGGGACGGCAACCTGCTGGCGATCGATCTCGCCAGCGGCAAGCTGCGGTGGAAGTACGCCACCGGCAACCTGATCGGCGAGTCGTCTGCCGCCGTGGCGGGCGGGCTTGTTTACATCGGCGACCTCGAAGGCGTCTTCCATGCCGTGCACGTGAAGGACGGCACGAAGGCCTGGACCTTCAAGACCGGCAGCGAGATCAAGTCGTCGCCGGTGGTCGCCGGCGACCTGGTGCTGATCGGGTCGTACGACACGCACCTCTACGCGCTCGAGGCGCGCACCGGCAAGGTGCGGTGGAAGCTGAAGACCGACGCGCAGGTGCACGCGACGCCGGCGGTCGTCAACGGCACGATCTACTTCGCCGGCTGCGACGAGCGTTTCCGCGCCGTCCGCGCCGCCGACGGCAGGGTGCTGTTCGAGATCCCGATCGGCGCGAATACCGGATCCTCGTCGGCGGTCGAGGGGACGCGCGCATATCTCGGCACCTTCGACAACGAGGTGCTGGGGCTCGATCTGGCGGCGAAGAAGATCGCCTGGCGCTACCGGGATCCGGATCGCCAGTTCCCGTTCTACGCCTCGCCGGCGCTGATCGGCGGCCGCGTGGTGATCGGCGGGCGCGACAAGTCGGTGCACGCGATCGACGCCGCCACCGGCAGGGTGGCGTGGAAGTTCACGACGCGCGCGCGCGTCGACTCCTCGGCGGCGATCTCCGGCGGACGGGTGATCGTCGGGTCGAGCGACGGCAAGCTCTACATGCTCGACGCGCAGTCGGGCAAGAAGCTGTGGGAGTACGACGTCGGCGACGCGCTGACCGCCTCCCCGGCGATCTCCGGCGGACGGATTGTGATTGGCGCCCAGGATGGGCGGCTCTTTTGTTTCGGGTAAGCACGAAGGCCACGAAGGGCAGCGAAGGATACGAAGGATCCATGGCAGACACGAACCCCACGGGCGTCGCGGAACCGGAAGTCGGCAGCTACTTCGTCGCCACCTATCCACCGTTTTCGGTCTGGACGAAGGACGCGGTCGAGCGCGACGCGATGGCCGCGCTCGCCTCGCCGCCGAAGCCGGGCACGCCGCTCGGGCTCTACCTGCACATCCCCTTCTGCCGCAAGCGCTGCCACTTCTGCTACTTCCGCGTCTACACCGACAAGAACGCGCAGGAGATCGCGCAGTACCTCGACGTCCTCGCGCGTGAATGGGAGATGTACGCGCAGCAGCCGGCCATCAAAGGGCGGCCGCTGAACTTCGTCTACTTCGGCGGCGGCACGCCGTCGTTCCTCTCGACGCAGCAGCTGCAGTCGCTCGTCGATCGCCTGAAGAAGATCACGCCGTGGAACCAGGCGGAAGAGATCACCTTCGAGTGCGAGCCCGGCACGCTGACCCAGCACAAGCTGACGGCGATCCGGAAGATGGGGGTGACGCGGCTCAGCCTCGGCGTCGAGAACTTCGACGACCGCATCCTCGAGATCAACGGCCGCGCGCACCGCTCGCCCGAGATCGAGACCGCCTACCGCTTCGCGCGCTCGCTGCACTTCCCGCAGATCAACATCGACTTGATCGCCGGGATGCTCGGCGAGACCGAAGACAACTGGCAGCGCAACATCGAGAAGACGATCGCCCTCGAGCCCGACAGCGTCACCGTCTACCAGATGGAGCTGCCCTACAACACCACCATCAGCAAGGACCTGCTCGCGAAGACGAACACGCTGACCGGATCGCTCGCCGGCTGGGACGCGAAGCGGCGCTGGGTGGCGGAGGCGTTCGAGGCGCTCGAGCGCGCCGGGTATCACATCGGCAGCGCCTACACCGCGGTCAAGGATCCGGCGGCCACGAAGTTCATCTATCGCGATCGCCTCTGGCAGGGCGCCGACATGGCCGGCCTCGGCGTCGCCTCGTTCGGCCACGTCAACGGCGTCCACCTGCAGAACAAGGATACCTGGGAGACTTACAGCGAGGCGGTCCTCGCCGGCGAGCTGCCGCTCGGGCGCGCCTACCGCCCCACCGGCGAAGAACGGATGCGCCGCGAGCTGGTGCTGCAGATGAAGCTGGGACGGCTGCGGCCGGCCTACTTCGCCGACAAGTACGGCGCCGACGTGCTGGCCCAGTTCGCCGACCAGTGGGACAGCCTCCGCGCCGACGGCTACCTGGCCGACGCCACGCCCGAGCGGATCGCGCTGACGCGCGAGGGGCTGATGCGTGTGGACTCGCTGCTGCCGCGCTTCTTCCTGCCGCAGCATCTCAATATCCGATACACGTAACGGGTCCGATGTCCGACGTCCGACGTCCGAGGTCCGGAAATGCCCGCTGAGATGCGGCTGCGAAGGCGGGTCCTGTTCTCTGAAACGGACGCGGCGGGGATCGTCCATTTCGCCAATTACTTTCGCTATTTTGAAGATGCCGAACACGCCCTCTGGCGAGCTGCCGGATTGAGTATTCATCCGGAGCAGTCGTCGATCGGCTGGCCCCGGGTCTCGGCATCCTGCGACTATCACCGGCCGCTGCGGTTCGAACAGGAATTCGAGGTGACGGTGCGGATCGCGGAGATCGCCAGGCGCACGATTCGCTACGAAGGGTCGATCACCTGCGACGGCGAACGCGTCGCCACCGCCACCTGGAAGATTGCCCGCGTCATGAATCTGCCTGACGGCACCATGAAATCTGCGGAGATCCCCGCGACCGTGGCTGAGCGCCTCGAGCCGGCGCATCGGCCATCGGCCATCGAACATCGGCCATCGAACACTGAATGAATCAACCAGACGTCATCGTCATCGGCGGCGGACCCGCCGGATCCACGGTCTCCACGCTGCTCGCCATGGAGGGGCTCAACGTCGAGCTCTTCGAGCGCGAGTGCTTCCCGCGCTTCCACATCGGCGAGTCGCTGATCCCCGAGACCTACTGGGTGCTGAAGAAACTGGGCATGCTCGAAAAGATGCAGCGCAGCCACTTCGTCAAGAAGTTCAGCGTCCAGTTCGTCAACGCCGTCGGCCGCGAGTCGGCGCCGTTCTACTTCTGGGACAACAAGCCGCACGAGTGCTCGCAGACGTGGCAGGTGGTGCGCAGCGAGTTCGACCAGATGCTGCTGCAGAACGCGCGCGAGCACGGCGTCAACGCGCACGAGGGCGTCCGCGTGCTGGACGTGATCTTCGATGGGGATCCCGAGACGGGACGCGCCGTCGGCGTCAGGTTGAAGGACCGCGAAGTGCGCGCGAAGGTCGTCGTCGACGCGAGCGGGCAGAACGGACTGATCGCCAACCGCCTGCAGCTGCGCGTCTGGGATCCGATCCTGAACAAAGGGGCGATCTGGACCTACTGGCAGGGGGCCTACCGCGACAGCGGCCGCGACGAAGGGGCGACGATGGTGCTGCAGACGCCCGTTCGCAAGGGCTGGTTCTGGTACATCCCGCAGCACGACGACGTCGTCTCGATCGGCGTCGTCGCGCCGTTCGACTACCTGTTCAAGGGACGCGGCAAGGACTTCGA
This sequence comes from Vicinamibacterales bacterium, assembly GCA_035571855.1. GTDB lineage: Bacteria > Acidobacteriota > Vicinamibacteria > Vicinamibacterales > CAVVIG01 > DATNBT01. The sequence continues at coordinate 1,937 of DATNBT010000206.1, read as the reverse complement.
GAAGATCTACTTCGAGGAGGTCGAGCGCACGCCGGCGGTGAAGAAGCGCATCGGCGAGGCCACGCGCGTCGCCGGGTTCTTCGCCACCAAGGACTACTCCTATCGGACGACGCGGGCGTCGGGGGATGGATGGGTGCTGATCGGCGACGCCTGGGGCTTCCTCGATCCGCTCTACTCGTCGGGCGTGCTGCTCGCGCTCAAATCCGGCGAGCTGGCCGCCGAAGCGATCGTCGACGGGCTGAAAAGCGGCGACACGTCGGCGGCGCAGCTCGGGCGCTGGGCGCCGGAGTTCAACACCGGCGTCGATCGCATGCGCCGCCTGGTGTGCGAGTACTACGCCGGCTTCAGCTTCGGCAGCTTCATGCACAAGCACCCCGAGCTGCGCGGCACCGTGACCGACCTCCTCATCGGCGATCTCTTCAACACCCGCGTCGACAAGGTGTGGGCGCCGATGGAAGAGATGTACCCGGAGAACAAGCACGTCATCCCGACGTGGGACGCCGGCACCCCGGTGGCCGCCGCGCCGGAGAAGGCCAACGAGCTCTTCCTGCCGGCAGACCTCCGCCCCGGGCTTTAGATACAATCACCGCCGTCGCTATGACTACTGTTGCTGCACAGAAGAGGAGCCGTATGGGCTGGGTATTGTTCGTCGCGGGGGCGGTCCTGTCGTGGGGCGCCTACGGCGTGCTGCTGTATCTCGGCGGACAGCAGCTCGGGAATCCGCTCAAGGCGCTGCTCTGCGTCGGCGTCGCCTACTTTCTGATCGGCGTCATCGTGCCGGTCGCGGTGCTCGGCCCTGGCACCAGCGCGTCGGTCTTCAGCAGCCAGGGCGTGCTGACCGCCAGCGTGGCCGGCGCCCTCGGCGCGATCGGCGCCGCGTGCATCATCTACGCCTTCCGCGCCGGCGGCCTGCCGCTCTACGTCATGCCGCTCGTCTTCGGCGGCGCGCCGATCGTCAACGTCTTCCTCAGCATGGCGATCCACCCGCCGAAGAACCCGGTGAACCCGATGCTCTACGTCGGCCTGCTGCTGGTCTCGATCGGGGCCGCGATGACGCTCTACTTCCGGCCGACCGCCTAACCCCGCGAGCGTCGACGGCTGGAAGGCCACAGATAAACACGGATAAACACTGATCAGAAGAAACAAAGGCGGATGACGAGACTCTCCGAGGACTCACGTGATGCTCGACCAACCCGGATGCAATCCGTGTTTGTCCGTGTTCGTCCGTGGCGTTCCATCCGTGCTTTTCTGTGGCTTTCCATTCTTTCCGCGTCCGGGGGATCCGTCGCCGCGCAGTGGACGCAGTGGCGCGGGCCGAACGGCCTGGGGATCGCGCCCGACAAGAATCTGCCGACGGTCTGGTCGCCGGCGACGCCGGAGAAACCTGCGGTCAATATCAAGTGGAAGACGGAGATTCCGGGCCGCGGCCATTCGTCGCCCGTGGTCTGGGGCGATCGCATCTTCCTCACGACGTCGATCAAGGGCGCGGAAGTGCCCGGCAAGAAGGCGCCGGTCCATCTCGACTTCAGCCGCCAGCCCGGCTACGTCCATCCCGACTCCACCGACGTCAACTTCAAGCACGCGCTGCAGGTGGTCGCGGTCGACGCGAAGTCGGGCAAGATTCTATGGACCAGGACGGCCTACGACGGCGAGATGTGGGACGACCGCCATCGCAAGAACACGTTCGCCTCCTCGACGATGGCGGTCGACGAGGAGCGGGCGTATGCGTTCTTCGAGTCGGCCGGCCTCTACGCCTACAAGCACGACGGCACGCTGGCGTGGAAGACGTCGCTCGGCGGCATCATCAAGGCCGGGCTCGGACCCGGCACGTCGCCGGTGATCTACAAGGATCTGATCGTCCTCCAGTGCGACCAGGAGATGGGCGACGGCTCGTTCATCGTCGCGCTGAATCGCCGGACCGGCGACGAGGTGTGGCG
>DATNBT010000205.1:0-2284 GCA_035571855.1 Vicinamibacterales bacterium | reverse complement strand
TCACGCAGCGCCTTCAGCAGCTCGGCATCAACGCGCCGGTCGAATACTTCGATCACCATCACTGTCACAACGCGGCGGCGTTCTTTGCGTCCGGCTTCGACGCCGCCCATGCGGTATCGATCGACGCCTTCGGCGACTGCTTTTCCTCGCGCGTCTACGATTGCCGCGGCGGCGGCATGCAGTTGATCAGAAGCGTGCCGGCGTACCACTCGCCGGCGCATCACTACGCGTACGTCACCGCCCTGCTCGGATTCGTTCCGACGCGCCATGAGGGCAAAGTCACAGGACTGGCGGCGTTCGGCAATCCGAACGAGACGGCGACGATCCTCGGCGAGCGCGTGTCCTATTCGCCCGTCAGCCGCTCGCCGATTGTTCACGGCCTCTACCAGAAGGCGGAGCTCGAATATCTGCGGACTGCGCTGGCGGGCTTCGCGAAAGAGGACATCGCCGCCGGCGTCCAGCGGGTGCTCGAGCAGATCGTCACGAGCTATCTCGCCGACAACGCGCCGCCGTCGGCGTCGCCGTGTCTGGTGCTGAGCGGCGGCGTTCCAGCGAATGTGCGCCTCAATCAGGTGATTCGGGAGATGGGATACGAAGACGTCTACATCTTTCCGCACATGGGCGACGGCGGGCTGGCCGTCGGCGCCTGCTTCGCCGCCAACGCACGGGAAACGGGCGCGGCGCGCAATCGGCAGATGTCGCAGGTGTATCTCGGCACCGGCTACGACGGCGCGGAGATCGAACAGTCGCTGCAGACGAGCGGCTTCAAGTGGCAGAAAGCCTCGGGCGTGGACGAGCAGGTCGCGGCGCACGTCGCGGCGGGGAAGATCGTCGCACGCTTCACGGGCCGTATGGAGTACGGCCCGCGGGCGCTCTGTCACCGGTCGATCTTCTACAAGGCCGACGACCCGCTGGTGAACACCTGGCTGAACACGCGGCTCAGGCGAACGGAGTTCATGCCGTTCGCGCCGGTCATGCTGCGCGAGGACGCTCCGCGCTTCCTGCGGGATTACGACGACAGCCATTCACTGGCCGCACGCTACATGACGATGACGTACGACGTCACGGATGCCTGTCGCGCGTGTGCGCCCGCAGTCGTCCATGTGGACGGCACCGCGCGTCCGCAGATCGTCGACGCGGACGCCGACGCGGCGGCGTACCGGATGCTCAGTGCATACAAGAAGCTTCGAGGGTTTTCCGTGATGGTGAACACGAGCTTCAACATGCACGAGGAGCCGATCGTCCGCACGCCGTCCGAGGCGATCGAGTCGGTCAGGCAGGCCGGCCTCGACGTGCTCGCGATCGGCGATTACGTGGCGCTCAACTGCGACGCGGGGGCGAGGCGCGCGTGATTCCACGCTTCCAGCCGGCGATTGGCGCCGGCGAACTGCGCGCGCTCGCAGCGGCACCTGCCGGGTCGGTCGGCACATTCGAACGCGCGTTTGGCGCGCACTTCGGGTGTGCGCACGGCGTGTCCTTCTCGTACGGCCGCACGGCGCTCTGGGCGCTGCTGCAGGCGCTCGGCATCGAAGGCGCCGAGGTCGTGGTGCCGGCCTACACGTGCTCGGTCGTCGCGCACGCGGTGACGCTGAGCCGCAACGCCTGCCGGTTCGTCGACATCACGCTCGACGACTACAACATGAACCTCGATCAGACCGAGCGGGCGCTGTCGTCGTCGACGCAGATGGTGATCGCGACGCATCTCTTCGGGTTTCCACTCGACGTCGACCGGCTTCGCGCGATGGTCTCGGCTGCCGAGCGGCGCTTCGGCCACAAGATCTGGATCGTGCAGGACTGCGCGCACGCGTTCGGCGCGCGCCGCGGCGCTCGTCTGGTCGCGGCCGAAGCGGACATCGCGCTCTTCGGCCTGAACATCAGCAAGACGATGACGTCGATCTTCGGCGGGATGCTGACGACGAACGATGCGGCACTGGCGTCGAAGGTGCGCGTCTGGCGTGACGCGCACGCGCATCTGCCGCCGGCGAGAAAGGCGATGGCGCGCCGCGCCTATCTGATCGCCGCTGCCGCGGCGTTCCGGAACTCCGTCTACGGCGCCGTGCGATGGCTGCAGGACGACACGCCCGTGCTCAACCGCCTGACGTCCGCGTATCACCGGGATGAGGAGGTTCGTTTTCCGCCCGATTACGAGGACGCGATGCTGGACGTCGAGGCAGCCGTCGGTCTCGCGCAGCTGGCGCGCCTGGATGACTTCGAACGCCGTCGCTTCGAGCACGCGCGCTATTACATCGGGCACCTGACGCCGCCGCCGGGATGGACGCTTCCG
>DATNBT010000204.1:0-9857 GCA_035571855.1 Vicinamibacterales bacterium | reverse complement strand
CGAACGCAGTCTCGTCGCCGGCGACCGCACCCGCGCCGACGCGCAGCGGACGCAGTCGACGTGGTCGACGCTGAACGCGCTGACGCTGCATCTGGGGAATCTCGCTGCGGGCCGGACGAGCGTGCTGTTCGTCAGCGAGATGGCCGAGCCCGTCATTCGCCGGCGTGGCGTCGAGGGCCTGCCGACCTCGTCGTCGATCACGCGCGCGGCGAACCGGGCGAACGTGTCGATTTACGTCTTCGATCCGCGCACGAAAGCCGAAGTCGAGGCGGCGGCCGATGAAGGGCCGAATCTCCTGCAGGTGCTCGCCGACGACAGCGACGGCGCGATGATCAACGGTCCCGCCGAGGCGCCCGAGGGACTCAAACGGATGCTCGCCGACGCGGCGTCGTACTACCTCCTGTCGTACCGCTCGTCACACGGCCGCGACGGCCTCTTTCATACGGTGGACGTCAGCGTGAAGCGGAAGGGCGTCATCGTCCGCGCGCGCCACGGGTTCTGGTCGCCCACGCCGGAAGAAATCGATCGCGCGAAGCTGCTGACCGGCGGCGCGGTGAAACTGCCGCCTATCAAGCTGGAGCCGCCGCACCACGCGAGCACGCTCATCCGTCCGTGGTTCGGCATCGCCCGCGGCGACAACGGCAGGATCCGGATGACGTTCGTCTGGGAAGCGGCCGGGGTGGTCCCCGGCGACCGGCGGGTCAAGACGGCGGCGACGATGGACGTGAAGGCGGTCGCCAACGGGGTCACGCTCTTCGAAGGCAGCGTGCGCGACCACGCGAGCGTGGTGTTCGACGTGCCGCCGGGACGCGTGACGCTGACCAGCGCCGTGCAGGACTCCGCGCTGCAGACGATCGACCACGACATCAGGGACGTCCTCGTCCGCGATCTGAAAGGTCCTGTCGTGCTCGGCACGCCCGAAGTGTTCCGAGCACGGACCGCGAAGGATCTGCGCGAGCTGCGTGAAGAGACGGCGCCGGTTCCGGTGGCGTCGCGTGACTTCAGCCGCGCCGAAAGCCTGGTCATCCGCGTGCCTGCGTACGGCGGCGCACAACCGCCGGCCGTCGGCGCCACGCTCGTCAGCCCGGCCGGGCAGCAGATGCGTCAGCTGACGATCGAACAGCCGACCGCGTCGGCGCCCAACGCACGGATCGATCTTCCTCTGGCGGGCCTTCCTCCGGGACAGTACCGCGTCGACATCGCCGCGCGCGGGACGACCGGGTCGGCAAAAGACAGCCTGATGTTTCGAGTTGCCGACTAGGCGTACATGCCGCGCACGCGCGTGACGTCGGCGACGCGCTTGATTGCGACGATATAGGCAGCGGTTCGAAGGTCGGTCTTGTAGCCGGTCGCCATGTCGCGCACCGACTGAAACGCCTGCATCATCTTCTGCTCGAGCCGCTCGTTGACTTCCGCTTCCGTCCAGAAGTATCCGTGGCGGTCCTGCACCCACTCGAAGTACGACGCGGTGACGCCGGCGCTGTTCGCGAGGATGTCCGGCACGACGATGACGCCGCGCTTGTAGAGATGTGCGTGCGCGTCGGGCGTCGTCGGGCCGTTCGCCCCCTCGACGACGACCTTCGCGCGGATCGACGGCGCGTTCTCCATCGTGATCTGATTTTCGAGCGCGGCCGGCACGAGGATGTCGACGTCGAGCTTGAACAGCTCTTCGTTGGTGAGCGGCTCGCCGCCCGTGAAGCCGGCGACGGTTTTGTTCCTGCCGGCGTAGTCGAGCAGCCGCGGGATGTCGAGGCCCTTCGCGTTGTAGATGCCGCCTTTCCAGTCGGCGATGGCGACGACCTTTCCGCCCGCCTTGTGGATCTGATCCGCGCTGACGCTGCCGACGTTGCCGAAGCCCTGGATGCCGACGCTCGCGCCCCTGAGATCGAAGCCGGCGTGCTTCGCGGCCTCGCGCGCGCAGATCATGACGCCGCGCCCGGTCGCTTCGCGCCGTCCTTGCGATCCGCCGAGCTCGATCGGCTTGCCCGTGACGACGGCCGTCTCGGTGTGGCCCACGTGCATGCTGTACGTGTCCATGATCCACGCCATCGTCTGCTCGTTGGTGTTGACGTCTGGCGCGGGGACGTCCTTGTTCGGACCGATCGCGTCCACGATCTCGGCGACGTACCGGCGCGTCAGCGCCTCGAGCTCGCGCCGCGACAGCTGGTTCGGATCGACGACGATGCCGCCTTTGCCGCCGCCGAAGGGAATGTGCGCGATCGCGCACTTCCACGTCATCCACGCCGCAAGCGTCGTCACTTCGTCGAGGGACACGTTCGGGTGATAGCGGATCCCGCCCTTCGCCGGACCGAGCGTGATGTTGTACTGCACGCGGTAGCCCGTGTAGACGATGATCTCGCCGTTGTCCATCTGCACCGGACACGAGACGATGATCTGGCGCTTGGGGCTGGTGAGGATGCGCCAGATGCCGGGCTCGAGACTGAGCAGCTTCGCGGCTTCCTCGAACTCGGTCAGCATCGCGTCAAAGAGAGTGCCGGTCGGCGCCATATCGATGATTATAATTTCAAAGACGCATGAACCCGCAGGCCGATCCCGGAGTGTTTCCTTACACGCGCGGCATCCACGCAAGCGGCTACGAGGGCAAGCTGTGGACGATGCGTCAGTTCGCGGGCTTCGGCACGCCCGAGGACACCAACCAGCGATACAAGGCGCTGCTCGCCGCCGGCGGCACCGGACTGAGCGTCGCGTTCGATCTGCCGACGCTGATGGGCCGCGATCCCGATCACGAGCTCTCGCTCGGCGAAGTGGGGAAGTGCGGCGTCAACGTGACGTCGCTCGCGGACATGGAGACGCTGTTCGACGGCATCGCGCTCGGCGACATCTCGACGTCGATGACGATCAACTCGCCGGCCGCGATGATCTTCGCGATGTACCTGGTCGTCGCCGAGAAGCAGGGCGTGCCCTGGACGTCGCTCAACGGCACGATTCAGAACGACATCCTCAAAGAGTTCATCGCGCAGAAGGAGTACATCTTCCCGCCGCGGCCGTCGATGAAGCTCATCACCGACGTCTTCGCGTTCTGCGCGGACGAGGTGCCGCGGTGGAACACGATCTCCGTGAGCGGGTATCACATCAGGGAAGCCGGCGCGACGGCTCTGCAGGAACTGGCGTTCACGCTGCGCGACGGCATCGAGTACGTGCAGTACGGCATCGACGCCGGCCTGAAGGTGGACGACTTCGTGCCGCGGCTGTCGTTCTTCTTCAACGCGCACAGCGACTTCTTCGAGGAGATCGCGAAGTACCGCGCCGCGCGGACGTTGTGGGCCGAGGCGATGCGCGGCCGGTTCGGCGCCAAAGACGAGCGGTCGTGGAAGCTGCGCTTCCACTCTCAAACGGCCGGCGTGTCGCTGACCGCGCAGCAGCCGTACAACAACGTCGTCCGGACGGCGCTGCAGGCGATGTCGGCCGTCCTCGGCGGGACCAACTCGCTGCACACCAACTCGCTCGACGAAGCGCTCGCCCTGCCGACCGAAGAGGCCGCGACGCTGGCCTTGCGGACGCAGCAGATCATCGCGTACGAGAGCGGCGTCGCCGAGATCACGGACGCGCTCGGCGGGTCGTACTATCTCGAAGAGCTGACGGCGACGCTCGAAGACGGCGCGCGGAAGTACTTCGATCGGATCGACAGGCTTGGCGGGATGGTGGCCGCCATCGAGGCCGGTTTCCCGCAGCGCGAGATCGCCGAGAGTGCGTATAAGTTTCAACAGTCGGTTGAGCGGCGTGAACGGACCATCGTCGGAGTGAACGACAATACCGCCGGGGGAGAGGCGTCCACGGCAACCTTATATATAGATGAGGGCGCGGGCGAGCGGCAGCTCGACAAACTGGCCCGGCTGAAGCGCACGCGGAACAAGTCCGCCGTGGATCGCGCGCTCGACGCCATCCAAGACGCGGCGAAGACGGGGAAGAACACGATGCCGCCGATCCTGGACGCGGTGCGCGCCTACGCGACGGTCGGCGAGATGTGTGATGCGCTTCGTCACGTCTGGGGCGAATACGAAGAAGTGGCGGTCATTTGAAGAAGATTCGAGTTGTCATCGCGAAACCAGGATTGGACGGCCACGATCGCGGCGCCAAAGTCATCGCGCGCGCGCTGCGTGACGCGGGCATGGAGGTCATCTACACGGGCCTCCGTCAGACGCCGGAGCAGATCGTCAGCGCCGCGCTGCAGGAGGACGCCGACGTTATCGGCCTGTCGATCCTGTCCGGGGCGCACAACCACATCGCGCCGAAGCTGATGGAGCTCCTCAAAGCCAGGGGCCTGGACGATGTGCTCGTCGTCATCGGCGGGATCATTCCGGACGTCGACATCCCGAAGCTGAAGGCGCTCGGCGTCAGAGGCGTGTTCCTGCCGGGCACGCCGATGCAGGAGATCATCGACTTCATTACCGCTAACGCCAGAGACCGCATCGTCCGATAGGTCAAAGGTGCCGACTCTTCTTCTGGCCGATGACAGCGCGACCATTCAGCGCGTCATCGAGCTCACCTTCGCGAATGAAGACATCAAAGTAATCGCAGTCAGCGACGGGGATCAGGCGATCGCCCGCATCGAGCAGGCGCCGCCCGACATCGTCCTTGCCGACGTCGCCATGCCGGGGAAGAACGGCTACGAAGTCGCCGAGTTCGTGAAGCACACGCCGGCACTCGCGCACATTCCCGTCGTCCTGCTGACCGGCGCGTTCGAGCCCGTCGATCAGGCGAAAGCCAATGCCGCGGGTTGCGACGGCGTCCTCGCGAAACCGTTCGAACCGCAGATCGTCATCGGGCGCGTGAAGGAACTGCTCGGGAAGGGGTCCACCTCCGCGGCCGGCAATCCGCCCGTTGCGGTGGACAAGGGCTTTGCCGGGTTCGCGTCGCCGGCCGCGCCGGCGCAGGCCGCCGAGGCTGCGCCCGAGGCGCGCGTCGAGGATTATTTCGATCGACTGGACGCCGCGTTTGCGAATTTCTCGAGTCCGGCGCCGGCCTCCGCCGCCGTTACCGGGAATGAGTTTGCCGTGGCCGACAAGGCCGCCCCCGCGCCGGCTGTTGCAGACGAGCTCGACTGGCTGCGGCCGAAGGCCGCCGAGCCGCAGGACGCGCCGCAGGACTTCGCGGTCGCCGATCAACTCGCCGTCGAGCCGGCACCCGAGCCTCCGCCCATCAAGCTTGCGAAGTTCGAGCCTGAACCCGAACCGGAGCCGGAGCCGCAGGCTCCGCCCGCGCCGATTGCAGTCGCTCCCGAACCTGCACGAGAACCAGAACCCGCGCCGCGAGCCATCGAACCGCGAACCGCTGAACCTCGCGCTCTTCCGTCGATTGCGGATGCGTTCACCGCGATTCTGGCGGCGGAGCAGAACGCGCTCGGCGTTCGACCCGAGTGGCCGTCGCCGTCGCAGCAGCCGCAGGCCGCGGCGTCCTCGGGCCCTTCGGCGATTGTCATCACGGACGAACTCGTCGACCGCGTCGCCCGCCGTGTGCTCGAGCAGATGTCCGACCGCGTCGTCCGCGAGACCGTCGCGCAGATCGCGTCCGATGTCGCCGAGCGACTGGTCCGCGAGGAGATCGAGCGAATCAAGGCGTCCATTAAGTAAAATCATTGGATGTCCGTTCCTGAAAAGCCGGCCCTCGAAGGCCTGGAGGCCAAGTGGACCGCGCAGTGGGAGCAGTCCGGCACGTACCGGTTCGATCGCACCCGTTCGCGCGGTGACGTATACTCCATCGACACGCCGCCGCCGACCGTCAGCGGCTCGCTTCACGTCGGCCACGTCTTCTCGTACACGCACACCGATCTCGTCGCGCGGTTTCAGCGCATGCGCGGCAAGGCGGTCTTCTATCCGATGGGATGGGACGACAACGGCCTGCCGACCGAGCGCCGCGTGCAGAACTACTACGGCGTCCGCTGCGATCCCTCGCTGCCGTACGATCCGAGCTTTCAACCGCCGGCGAAACCGGATAAGCCGATCTCTGTCTCGCGTCCGAACTTCATCGAGCTCTGCAATCGCCTGACACACGAAGACGAGAAGGCCTTCGAGCATCTCTGGAAGACGCTCGGCCTGTCCGTCGACTGGTCGATGACGTACGCGACCATCGACAAGAAGTCCCAGGCGGTCTCGCAGCGCGCGTTTCTGCATCTGCTGCAGCGCGGGCTCGCGTATCAGGTCGAGGCACCGACGCTGTGGGACGTGGACTTCAAGACCGCCGTCGCGCAGGCGGAACTCGAAGACCGCGAGGTGCCCGGCGCGTATCACCGGATTAAGTTCGAGGTAGCGTCCGGCTTCAGCCGGACTGAACCCGTGTTCATCGAGACGACGCGTCCCGAGCTGATTCCTGCGTGCGTGGCGCTCGTCGCGCACCCGGACGACGAGCGATACAAGCCGCTGTTCGGCACCGACGTGATCACGCCGCTGTTCGGCGTGCGCGTACCCGTGAAGCCGCATCCGCTCGCCGATCCGTCGAAAGGCAGCGGCATCGCGATGATCTGCACGTTCGGCGACGTCACCGACGTGATCTGGTGGCGTGAGCTGAGCCTGCCGGTCCGCGCGGTGATTCAGGCGGACGGCACGCTGCGCGGCGTCGACTGGACATCGCAGCAGTGGCCGTCGACGGACGCCGAACGGGCGTCGCGCTATTACGGCGAGCTCAAGGGCCTGTCGGCGAAGAAGGCGCAGGCGAAGATCGTCGAGCAGTTGAAGGCGTCGGGCGATCTCGCCGGCGATCCGAAGCCGATCACGCACGCGGTGAAATTCTACGAGAAGGGCGATCGGCCGCTCGAGATCGTGACGAGCCGCCAGTGGTTCATCCGCACGATCGAGTTCCGCGAGCCGCTGCTCGAACGCGGACGCCAGCTGCAATGGCATCCGGCGTACATGCAGGCGCGGTACGAGAACTGGGCCAACGGCCTGAACGGCGACTGGTGCGTCAGCCGGCAGCGGTTCTTCGGCGTGCCGTTTCCGGTGTGGTATCCGATCGACAGCGCCGGCCGCATCGATCACGGCCATCCGATCGCGGCGGGCGAAGACACGCTGCCGATGGATCCGTCGACGGACGTGCCGCCGGGCTTCACCGAAGCGCAGCGCGGCAAACCCGGAGGCTTCACCGGCGATCCCGACGTCATGGACACCTGGGCCACCTCGTCGCTGACGCCGCAGATCGTCTGCGGCTGGTCGCGCGACCCCGAGCTCTTCGCGAAGACGTTTCCGATGGACCTGCGTCCGCAGGCGCACGACATCATCCGCACGTGGCTGTTCGACACGGTGTTGCGCGCGCACCTCGAGCACGACTCGCTACCGTGGACGAACGCCGCGCTTTCAGGCTGGGTCCTCGATCCGGATCGCAAGAAGATGTCGAAGTCCAAAGGCAACGTCGTCACGCCGCTGGGACTGCTCGAAGAGCACGGCAGCGACGGCGTCCGCTACTGGGCGGCGAGCGGACGTCCGGGCACGGACACCGCGTTCGACACGAACCAGATGAAGGTCGGACGCCGGCTCGCGATGAAGGTGCTGAACGCGTCGAAGTTCGTGCTGATGTCGGCCGAGCCGAAGGGGCCGATCAAGTGGGCGGTGGACCGCGCGATGCTGCGGACTCTCGCGGCGCTCGTGACGGAAACGACCGAGGCGTTCGAGCAGTACGACTACGCGCGCGTGCTGCAGCGCACCGAGACGTTCTTCTGGCGCTTCTGCGACGACTACCTCGAGCTCGTGAAGGGCCGCCGGTACGGCGAGCAGGGACCCGAAGCCGCCGGCTCGGCCAACTCGGCGCTCGCAGCGGCGCTGTCCGTCATGCTCCGGCTGTTGGCGCCGTTCCTCCCGTTCGTCACCGAGGAAGTCTGGTCGTGGTGGCAGCAGGGCTCGATTCACCAGGCGACATGGCCGACGACCGCCGAGGTCGACGCCGTCATCCAGGGCGGAGAAGCGGCCGCCGATGAAGCGAAGTACGAGTGGGCGACGAGGGTGCTGTTCGAAGTGCGCAAGCAGCGGTCGGAAGCCAAGCAACCGCTCAAGGTGCCGATCACCAAGGTGACGATCAGAACCGACGCGAGCTCGATCGGGCACATGAAGGATCTCGAGGCCGATCTCAAGGCGGCGCTGCGCGTGCAGGCGTTCGAAGCGACGGCCGGCGAGCCGCAGGAGATCGTGGTGGCGGGTTATGAAGCTGTCGCCTCTTGATCCGGCCGACTACCGCGGTCTCGTCCGCGCGGCGCTGGACGAAGACCTCGGCGGCAAGTCCGACGTCACGACGGAATCGACCGTGCCGCGCATCCTGCGCGCGCGCGGGTCGTTCCGCGTCCAGCAACCGTGCGTCCTCGCCGGCCTGGCGGTCGCCTTCGAGTGCTTCAGCGCGCTCGAGCCGGGCGCCCGGTGCAAGCCGTTGAAAAAGGACGGCGACGCCTGCAAGCCCGGCGACATCGTCGCCACCGTCGACGCGATGGCGCGGACGGTGCTCGTCGCCGAACGGACCGCGCTCAACTTCCTGCAGCGGATGTCCGGCATCGCGACGCTCACGCGGAAGTTCGTGGACGCGGCGGCGGGGAAGATCGTCGTCCTCGACACGCGCAAGACGACGCCGAATCTGCGGGTGCTCGAGAAGTACGCCGTGCGCGCGGGCGGTGCGACGAACTACCGGTTCGGCCTCTTCGACGCGGTGCTGATCAAGGACAACCACATCGCGATCGCCGGCGGCGTGACGGCGGCCGTCGAGAAAGCGCGCCAGAAGAATCCGGATCTCACGATCGAAGTCGAAGCCGACACGCTGGCCCAGGTCGACGAGGCGCTGGCGGCGAAGGCCGACATCATCCTCGTCGACAACATGCCGACCGGCGACATCGCGGCCGCGGTGAAGCGTGCGGCGAAGAAGGCGAAGATCGAGATCTCGGGCGGCGTCACGCTCGACCGGATGCCGGAGCTCGCGGCGACGGGCGCCGACTTCGTCTCCATCGGCGCGCTCACGCACTCGGCACCGGCCATCGACATCAGTCTTGATATCAGCCCCCTCTGAACTCCCGCGCGAACTGGCGGACGCGCTGGCCGACGCCGGCGCGCGTCTCGGTCCGTTGGGGCGGCGGGTCGAATACTTCCCGACGATCGGATCGACCAACGACGTGGCGTCCAGGCGCGCGGCGACGGGCGACGGCGAAGGCGTGGTCTTCGTCGCGGACGCGCAGACCGCCGGTCGCGGACGCCGCGGCCGGACATGGTTTTCGCCGCCGGGCGCCGGCCTCTACCTCTCGACGATCATCGCGCCAGGCAGATCCCGCGACGGCGAGCGGGCGACGCTGCTGACGACGCTGGCGGCGGGTGTCGCGCTGGTGGAAGGCGTTCGGCAGGCGACCGGGCTGGCGCCCTCGCTCAAGTGGCCGAACGACCTCTATGTCGGCAGACGGAAGCTCGCGGGGATTCTCGCTGAAGGCGCGGGCGACGCCGTCGTCCTCGGCTACGGCATCAACATCGGCAACGCGGCGTTTCCGCCGGAACTGGCCGACCGCGTGACGTCGCTCGAGAGCGAGCTCGGACGCGCCGTCGATCGCGCGGCCGTGTTCGTCGAAACGTTGTGCGCACTCGCGCGCCGGTACGACGACCTGCTCGAGGGCCGGTTCGATGCTATTCTCGACGCCTGGCGCGCGCTCGCGCCGGCGGCCGTCGGCAGCCGCGTGTCGTGGACGACGCCCTCCGGAGAACGGCGCGGCGTCACGGCGGGCATCGACGACAGAGGCGCGCTGCTGGTCCGCAGCGGCGAGCAGGTGGAGCGGATCGTCGCCGGCGAAGTGCTGTGGGAACCCTGAACCCTGAACCCTGAACCCTGAACCTTGAACCTGAACGCTGAACGATGCTGTTAACGATTGATGTCGGCAACACCAACAT
>DATNBT010000203.1:0-2626 GCA_035571855.1 Vicinamibacterales bacterium | reverse complement strand
CGTGCTCGTTCGAGCTGACGTCCGTCACCCGCACGTTGGCGAGCCAGGACGCGGCGCCGGTGCGGGACTGCGAGAAGTAGATGTCGGTCATGAAGCGCGATCCGGTGGTGTCGTTGCGCGTGTCGTAGAACGACACGTTGACGTCGCCGGTCACCGGATCGATCGCCAGCCAGTGGTTGAAGCGATCGACGCCGCCGAGGGCGTCCGTCGCCGGGGCCGCCGCCGTCCACGTCCGCCCGCCGTCATCCGAGAACGACGTCAGGATGTCGGTGTTCCCCGCGGCATTCAGGTCCATCCACGAGCAGACGAGGCGGCCGCGCTGCGCGCCGGCCGAGCGGTCCGCGTCGCACGACGGATAGACGAGCGCGCCGCGGCTGAACTCCGCCGGGATCGCGATGTCGAAGGGTAGACGCTTGGTCGAGATCACGACCGGACTTCCCCACGTGACGCCGCCGTCGAGCGAACGGGTGAAGGCAATCGTGTTCGCCGCGAAGTCGTTCCAGGCGACGTAGACCTCGCCGTTGGGCCCGACGAACGAATCGGCACCGATGGCGCGGCCGGGTCCACGAGGATCGTCGACCCGCGTGGTGCTGAAAGTGGCGCCGTGATCGGTCGATCGGGCGACGCGGACGCCGCCGCCGGTCGATCCGCCGGCTGCCGCGTCCCACGCGATGTAGACGTTGTCGCGGAACGGGCTCAGCGGATTGCTGTCGGCGGTGATGATCGGCTTGTCGTTGAAGTGGCCCGATCCGCCTTCCTGCGAGAACAGCGTGAACTGCGGATAGGTGCGCCCGCCGTCACTCGAGCGGGCGACGCCGACCGCCGTGCCATTGATGCCGTTACCGTTGCCGAAAAAGACGACGATGTAGCCGTAGAAGACGTTGCCGCGGGAATCGAAGGCGAGCGACGGATCGGAACCGAAGTCGATGCCGTTGCCCTTGGCCGGCGGCAGCGGCAAGTCGACGCCGCCCCAGGTGCTGCCGCCGTCGCGTGAGAAGTAGCCGCGCATCGGCAACCGGAAGATCTCGTTCGATCCGCCGGCGAGCGTCGACGGATGCAACGGATCGATCGCCACGAACGTCTCGCTCTGCGGGCCGCACTCGTTCGAGACGTTCACGTTGGGGCCGACCTTCACCGCTCCCTGTCCGGTGCAGGTGTCGGGACCATGAGCGGCGAGGTATTGGTACTTGGCCCACCAGGAGGGCTTGTCCGAGGAATTCGTCTGTCCGAAGGCCGGGCCGGCTGCGGCGCAGACCAGCGCCACGGCAACGATCGTTGAATGAAGGCGGGTCATTCGACGCGCTCCTTTCGTGGAACGTAGAAACAAGGAAGAAGAATTCAGCGCAGCGACAAGCGGTGCCGGGCGCGGTCGACGGCGGCGTCCACCGCGGACGAAGGACCGCTGACCGCGAGGCGTCGAACGCTGTCGAGCGCCTGACCATACCATGCCTGCCACGCGGCGTGGATCTCGGCAGCCGCGTTCCCGCGCCTCGTCAGCTCGAGACGCCCGTCCGCGGCGCGGGCGATCAGATCGACGGTCGCGAGCGCGTCCGGCTCGTCGGCAGAGGCCAGGAACCACGCGCTCGTCCCGACCGCAACGCCGACGTTGACCATTTCCCGCGCGCTCGTCTTGTCGGGACGATCGAGGTTGGTGTGGTAGTAGCGATCGGTGAAGTGCCAGTTCAGCAGCGAGGGGATGCCGGCGCGCTTGAACTCGGTGTGATCGCTGCCTCCCTCGTAGGGGTTCGTGTTGACGATCCAGCCGGTGTCGTTCGCACGGCGCCGGCAGATCGCCAGGTGGACGTCGTTGAGCAGGCTGCCCTTCAGCTCGTCGGCCTTCACCGGGCTCGCGCCCCACGCGGTATGCGGATCCGTCGCGTGCGGCCAGACAGCGGAGGGATCCGCCTGCTTCTCGATCAGGAAACTGCCGCCGGTCTGCGCGACGTCTTCTCCCGTCATGTCGAGCGAGAACATGTACTGGACGCCCCTGGCGAGATCCGGATGCGAGTCGATCCACTGGCGGCTGGCGCGGTTCTCGTCCCCCCAGATGAAGGTCAGGGTCCGTCCGGGCGGCGGCAGCCGCTTTGCCGCGATCGCCTCGTGCAGGGCGATCGCCAGCGCGTACAGCGTGCCGCACCCGCTGCCGTCGTCGTTCGCGCCCGGCTCCTGGATGTGCGCCACCATCACGATGCGCTCGCCAGGTCTGACCGCGCCCGGGATCTCCAGGACCACCATCCGGCTCGGACCGTCGTAGAACGTCGCGCGCACATCGACCTTCACCCTGACCGGACCCTGCTTCAGGCGCTCACGCATCCTCGAGGCCGCGCGCCAGCTTGCCTTGAAGCCGAATGCCTTCGCCGTCTCGTCGTAGGGGACACCGCCCCACTGGAACACGTCCTGTTGATCGGAAAAGGTGAACTGCGCGGGATCCTCGGGTCGGATATAAGGCGCGATGGACGTCGAGATCACGCCGACGGCGCCTCTCTCCTTCACCGCCAGCGTCCACAGCCGCTGCACCGGCGCCGAGCCGAGCACCACGGCTCCCTTGATCGACTTGCCGTCGAAGTCGGCCGGCGTGCCGGCGCCGACATCGACGAGCGGCGCTGCGATCGCACCGGCAGTCGAG
>DATNBT010000202.1:0-5776 GCA_035571855.1 Vicinamibacterales bacterium | reverse complement strand
TCGAGTTCGTACGCGTCGAGCCGGTGTTCGACGCCGGCGAAGAACTCGAAGTCGGCTCTCGTCCCGATCACTCTCGGTCCGACCTCGAGCCGCAGCGTGTGCTGCACGTCGCTCCGGCCCCGCACGACGGGATTCGTCCCGTACATCTCGCCGGTGCTGCGTCCGTACCACTGAAAGTACGGATTGACCGGATGCACGACGTCGACGTCCCAGTCCGCGGCCCACGTGTAGTCCACGTCCGAATGCTGCATGAGGTGACCCACGGTCGCGCGCACGGCGACGGTCGTGCCGTGCAGATTGAACTTCCGGAGGTACCGGCCTTCGGCGATGTTGAACGCGATCGCGTAGCGCTTGGGCCGATCGCTCAGATGCTTCGAAACGTGGTGAAACACGAACGAGAACTCGTTGTTGCCGGCAAACCACGACGCCGCGGGCTCGAGCACGTAGTTGCCCTGCACCGGATCGAAGGGTCGCAGCTCGCTGCCCATCACCGCCTCGTAGTCCGTGACCACCGTCAACCTTCCTTTGACGTAGTTGACCACGTCGAACTCGCCGCCGAAGTGCGCGTCCCACCGGAACAGATCCGGGTTGGGATCGCCGCCGATGAGATTCGCTTCGAGCTGAAAGTCGTAACGCGACAGGAATTCGAAATTGGGATTCGGCGCTTCGAGCGGCTGCGGCCCGGACACCTGAGCGAACGCTGGAGTGGAGAGAAGCAGCGAGAGACACGCGACGGCGAATTTCATTCTTTGAGTTTCTCCTCCAGATCGAGCAGCTTGCGTTCCAGCTCCGCGATGCGCTGACGCAGCGCCGGCAGCTGCCGATACACGGCCGACGCTTTCAGCCAGTCCCTGTGCGGAATCGCTGGCGATCCCGAGACGTACTCGCCCGCGTCCACCGAATTCGGAATCCCGCTCTGCGCCGTCGCCATCGCGCCCTTGCCGATGCGCAGATGTCCCGCGACGCCGACCTGGCCCGCAAGGATGACGTCGTCTTCGACGACCGCGCTGCCGGAGACGCCCACCTGCGCGCACAGCAGCACGCGACGGCCGACGCTCACGCCGTGCGCGATGTGCACGAGATTGTCGATCTTGGTGCCGGCCTGGACCCGCGTCTCGCCGACGGCGGGCCGGTCAATTGTACTGTTCGCGCCGATCTCCACGTCGTCTTCGATCACGACGCCCGCCGCTTGCGGAATCTTGAGGTGGGTGCCGTCCGCCTGCTTCGCGAACCCGAAGCCTTCGCTGCCGACGACGACGCCGTCGTGGAGGATGACGCGGTTGCCGACAGAAGCGCGCTCCCGTATCGAGCACTGCGCGTGAATCCGGCAGTCTTCGCCCACCGACGCGCCGGCGCCGATCGTGACGTGGGGATAGAGCACCGTGCGCGCGCCGACGCATGCGCCCGGACCGATCGACACGAACGGACCAATCGACACGTCGGGACCGATCGTCGCGTCCGGCGCGATCGCGGCGAGCCGGTCGACGCCTTTCGCCGGAGCCGATGACGGCAGGAACAGCGCCACGGCACGCGCGAAGTCGACGTACGGCTGCGTGCTTCTGAGGACGGCGAATGTCGCGCCCGCGGGAACGGCGACGTCCTCCCCGACGATGACCGCCGAGGCGCTCGTCGTCGCGAGGCGCGGCACGTAGCGCGGGTTGTCGACGAACGTGACGTCGCCCTGCCGTGCCTGCTCGATCCCCGCGACCCTCGTGACGGCGGTCTTCGCGTCGCCTTCGAGGCGACATCCCAGCTGGCTCGCCAGCTCGCCGAGCGTCACTTACGGACCTTCTCGCGGAAGTAGCTTCCCTGCGCCGGATCTCTGACTACAGGCCGCCCCGCATGTTCCCACGCGCTGACGATGACCGATGCCGTCGCGGTGACCGCGGCGGACAGACGTTCTTCGAGGAGCGGCTTCACTTTCTGGAAAAAGGCTTCGTAGTACTCGGCGTCGTACAGGTCCTTGCCGCCTACCGCCTCTTTGTCCGCTTTGAGCATCGCGGGAATCTTCTGGTAGCTCTCGAGCAAGGTATCGAACGCGTAGTCGCGCGGCGACACGAACGCCTTCGGAGGCGCGGGAGTCAGCGTCAGCCTCGACTCGAACTGTTCGAACAGCGCGCTCTCGAACCGCGAGTGGATGCCGCGCTGGTTCGTGTCCTGCCCGTCGTAGGAGTTCGACGCGTGCAGCGGCTGCGTCGCGTCCTGGATGTAGTGGGACGCCGCGCCGGTGAAGAGGACGACGTCGACGGTGGAGAAGACGCCGCCGCGGCCCATGGCGACGAACCCGCGCTGGAGCTGGCCGAACATCTCCGCCTCGCGCCACGGCAGCGTGCCGAGCCGCCGCAGCTGCACCTCGCCGAATTTCTGCAGCGCCTCGCCGTAATCGCGCGGCATGCCCGCGAACGGGAACGGGCCGAACTCCGGCGCGCCGAAGTTCATGAAATGGTTCGAGTCCTCTTCCCAGCCGATCGTGCGCCACAGATCGGGATCGATGGATCGGAACACGATCTCTTCGCGATGCGCGACGAAGTACGGCTTCAGCTCGGGCGGCAGAATCTCGATCGCGCGGCGCATGATGGCCTTATGCGCTTCGAACCCCCACGCGAACGCGGAAGCCGGTGACAGGACGACGACGAGCAGGGCCGCGGCCGAACAACGTCGGAGCATGCAGGTATATTACCTTCGGCGATGGACAACCTCACGCACACGTTATTCGGTCTGACGCTGGCGCGGACGCCGCTCGGACGCTCGGGACGCGGCATCACGACGGCCCTCGTGCTCGCCTCCAACGCGCCGGACATCGACGTCGTCATGACCGCGCGTGGAAACGTCTCCTATCTCGAGTGGCATCGAGGTCCGACACACGGCGTGATCGGCGTCGTTGCGCTGGGGTTACTCGTCGCGTTCCTCGTGCGGCTGGGGCAGCGCATCGTCGATCGACGCGGGCGGCCGCCCGGCGAAGAGGCCGAAGCGCCGCTCGGCATGCTCATCGCCGTGTCGATCATCGCGGTCGTGTGCCACATCCTGATGGACTTCCCGACGTCGTACGGCACGCGGCTGCTGAGTCCGTTCGACTGGCACTGGTTCGCGATCGATCTCATGCCGATCGTCGACGTGTATCTGATCGTGATCATGATCGCCGGGCTGGTGTTCGGAGCGTCGTCACCCGAGGCGCGGCGCCGCAATGCCGCGATCGTGCTCGTGCTGATGGCGGCGAACTACAGCGTGCGCGCCGTCGCGCGGTATCAGGCGATCGGCCTCGCGCCGCGCGTGTTCGGCCCGACGTGGCCGCAGCGCTGCGACGGCGGCGCGCACGACGATCGCGCGCTCGTGTCCGTGTGGCCGCGCGACGTGCCGCGGACGCCCGCCAGCGGAACGCGCTGCCTGGTCGAAGTCGCGGCGATGCCGTCCTTCTTCTCGCCGTTCCGGTGGCGGCTGATCGCGCAGATGTCGAACGCCTACGAGATGGCCGACGTGGACGTGCTCGACTCGCGCCTGCGACGGCCGGCGGGCGCGGAAGAAGCGCCGCAGAGACTGCTCGTGCGGTTTCCCAACGTGTGGACCGACGCGGTGAAGACCGCGGCGACCGCCCGCATTCCGCGCATATTCCTCGGCTTCTCGCGCTTCCCCGCCGCGCGATCGCTCACGGATCGGACGACCGGCGAGACGACCGTGCGATGGACGGACATGCGGTTTGCGACCGGGCTGACCATCGATCAGCGCGCGGGCGCAAACCTCTTCACTGTGACCGCTCGCCTCGATCCCAACGGCCGGATCATCGATCAGACGCTCGGACCGCCGCCTCGCTGAACACGTCGGCTTCGAACCGCCAGATCGCCGCGCCTTCCTTCCAGGCCGTGATGGGCAGACCGGCTTTCCGGCAGGTCTGGCCGAGAAACGTCACGGCATCCCACTTCCACTCCGTCGCGACCTGCGGGAGCAGCAGGCCGCGGCGCGCGTCGCGCGCCACGAGCAGGCCGTGACGGCCGATCTCGATCTGCTCCGGCCCCGCGATCGGTTCGAGCGGGCCGAGCACCGACAATTCGATCTCGGCGTCGGCAAGCTCGTCGGCTGTCACGGCGGAGAATCGCGGATCGAAGTTCGCGGCCGACACCGCGCACTGCGCGACGACTTCCGCCAGCGGCCGATCCGCTTCGATGTGCCCGATGCAGCCGCGCAGTTCGCCGTGACGATGGATGGAGACGAACGCGCCGGCGTGTCTCGAACCGGCGACGATCGCCGGCGGCGCCTCGCCGGCGATACGCGCCGCGATGGCATCCCGCGCGATCTTCAACAGCACGATGCGCTCTTCGTTGGTCATCGTCGGCAGGCCTGAAGGCCCGCACTGCCTCCCTCCGTCGTACAGGCCTTCAAGCCTGTCTGAAGTTCCCCAAGGCGGCGGCCATGTATCCGACGACCCTGGACTTGTCGCCGGAGACGTCGCTGGAGTCCGCGTAGCTGAGAATCACCGCGTCGCGCGCGCCGAGCGCCTGTGCCGCGCGCATGACGGCGACCGTCGGTCCGCCGCCGCATGCGTGATCGGGCCGCGTGTCGAGCGCGCGCTGCAGTCCGTCGGCGTCGAAGCGCTCCACGTGCTCGAGCACGACGGCGTCGAGCCGAGCCGCCGTCGGCGCGTCGTGATAATGCGAGAGATCCGTGCTCGCGACGAGCAGCGCGTTGCGGCCACGGAGCACCGCCGCGAGCGCGTCCGCGAGCGTCCGGGCCGTCGCGTCCGTCTGAGAGCCCATCACGAGCGGAACGATCGGGATGCCAGGTGCGACGTGCTGAAGGAACGGCAGCTGCATCTCGAGCGAGTGCTCGCGCGCGTGCGCGGCGGGATGTTCCCTGATCGCGCCGGCGTGTTCCTTCAGCGCCGCGATCAGATCGGTGTCGACGCGCGCGACGCCGAACGGCGTCTCGAAGCCGTCCGCTCCCGGCGCGGCGACGCCGTCGAACCCGACGAAGTGCGACGGACCGACGATGACGGCGGCGTCGAACGTGCGGCCGCGCAGCAGCCGGTACGCGTGCGCCGCCACCGGGCCCGAGTACATCAACCCCGCGTGCGGCGCGATGAGCGCAACGAGATCGCCCGTGACGTCGCGGGACGTCTGCCCCAGATGGCGATCGACGGCGGCGGCGAGCGCCTCCGCCGTCCCGGGATACCACGTACCCGCGACCGCCGCGCGCCGAACCCCCTGCACCTCGCGCACCCCGGGAACCTCCGCGTCCGCATGCTAGCATTTGCTCACATGTCATCTCTGACGAAAGCGCAGGTGGAAGCCGTCGCCGCGCTCGCCAATCTCGAACTGGAGCCGCACGAAGTCGAGCTGTTCGCGAAGCAGCTCGGCGACGTGCTGACGCACGTCGAGGAGCTGAAACAGATCGACACGACCGGCGTCTCGCCGACGACATCGTCGTACGGGGGCGGCGGCGCGCAGGAACCCGTCGAACGCGCCGACGAAGTGCGGCCGTCGCTGCCGATCGCCGACGTTCTCGCGAACGCGCCCGAACGCGCGCCGGCGCCGCGCGACGGCGGGTTCTTCAAGGTGCCCCGGATCATCGGATGACAGACCATCGGATGACGGACCGATCCGCGGTCGAGGCGTGCCGCGCCGCCGTCGACCGGATCGCGGCGCTCAACCCGTCGCTCAACGCGTTCAACACCGTCGACGCCGAACGGGCGCTCGATCGCGCCGCCGGGATCGACCGGAACCGCGCGCAATGGGCGTCCGCCCCGCTGGCCGGCGTGCCGATTGCGATCAAAGACAACATCTGC